>NZ_DASSMH010000014.1:0-93113 GCF_035688975.1 Intrasporangium sp.
TCGTCGTCGTCGAGGGCGACGAGGTCGGGCACGTCCCGGTGGGGGGCGAGGTGGATCTCGAGGGGCCACCGGGCCGCGAAGGGCACGTATGCCGTCCAGTGCGTCCCCGACAGGACGACCCTCGCGCCGTCGGCCCGCTCGGCCGCGAGCAGGTCGGCGCCGAGCAGCCGCCCGGTGGCGCGCAGGTGCGCCTCGGCCCGGCCGAGCAGCAGCCGGGTGCGCTCGGGCACGTAGGGGTAGGCGTAGATCTGCCCGTGCGGATGGTGCAGCGAGACGCCGATCTCCGGGCCGCGGTTCTCGAAGCAGAAGACGTGGTCCACATCCGGGAGCGCTCCGAGGGTGCTCGTGCGGTCAGCCCACGTGTCCACGACCATACGCACCCGACCGAGCGGCAGGTCCTTGAACGACGTGTCGTGCTCGCTCGTGAAGCACACGACCTCGCACCGGCCCGACGCAGGCCGGGTCCCGAAGAGCCCGCGCGGGTCAGGCAGGTCCGGGCCGCTCGGCGACGGCGAGTAGGAGGGGAAGCGGTTCTCGAAGACCACCACCTGGTAGTCGTCCTCGGGGATCTCCGACGGTGCCGAGCCGACGCCGTGCGGGCAGAGCGGGCACTCGTCCTTGGGGGGAAGCAGCACCCGGTTGTGCCGGTGGCCGGCCATCGCGACCCAGTCACCGGTGAGGGCATCCCACCGCAGCTCGCCCGAGGACACGCGCTCCTCGGCCGGACGCTCGTCCCGGGCCACGCGCGGCGGCGTGCCCGGCTCGTCGACGTAGATGATCTCGCGACCGTCCGCGAGGCGGCGGGAGGTCGCTCGGTGTGTGACCCGCAGACCCGTGCGGTGGCCGGATTCGGTGTCGTGGCTCATGAGCGGGCTCCCGTGGTGGTGTGGACGATCTCGAGCTTGCCGACGAGGTCGTGCAGGGCGGTACGGGCACGCTCTGACAGGCCCTCGTCGGTGACGAAGAGGTCGATGTCCTGCAGGTCGGCGAAGGTGCTGAGACCGATCCGGCCCCACTTGCTCGCGTCGGCGAGCACGCAGACCCGCCGGGCCGAGGCGATGAGGGCGCGGTTGGTCTCCGCCTCGACGAGGTTGGGGGTGGTCAGCCCCGCCCGGTCGTCGACGCCGTGGGCCCCGAGGAAGAGCTGGTCGACGTGCAGCGACCGCAGCGAGGAGACGGCGACGGGCCCGACGAGGGCGTCCGAGGGGGTGCGCACGCCGCCGGTGAGCACGACGGTCTGGCCGGGGGTGCGCGACTCGTGGAGCAGCTGGGCGACGGGCACGGAGTTCGTGACGACGGTGAGGTCGGGCACGTCGGCCACGGCCCGCGCCAGCTCGTAGGTCGTCGTGCCGGCCGAGATGCCGATGGCGCTGCCCGGCTCGACCCGGCCCGCGGCCGCCCGGGCGATGGCCTGCTTCTGCGGACGCTGCAGCTGCGCCTTCGCCGAGAAGCTCGGCTCCTCGGTGCTGCGCTCGCCGACAGCGAGGGCGCCGCCGTGCACCCGCTCGAGGAGGCCCTCGCCGGAGAGCCGGTCGATGTCGCGCCGGATCGTCATGTCGGAGACGCCGAGTCGGTCGACGAGCTCGGACACCTTGACGGCACCGGCCTGCTCCACGAGCTCGAGGATCACCGAACGGCGTTGGCTCGCCAGCACCTCACTCCTCTCTGACGACGGCGACCCCGCCGGGCGCCAGCCGGACCGCGCCGTCCACCGCGACGTCGGCGACGAGGTCGTGGCCGCTCGCCTCGACGGTCTGCACCGCCTCGGTGTGGTTGAGCAGGAAGAGCCACGAGGCGTCCCCGAGCCGCCGGCGGGTGACCTCGACGCCGGCGGCAAGCCCGGAGACGGCGGGGGCGACACCGGCCGCGGCGAGGACGTCGTCGAGGAGCCGGCCGAGGCGGTCGTCGTCGGGCAGCGTGCTGAGATACCAGGCGCCTCCACCGCCGACGTCGCGGCGCGTCACCGCGGCCCGGCCGGCAAGCGGCCCGGCGGCATACGACTCGAGGACGACCGCATCGGTCACCTCGACGTGCTCGCTCCACCACGTGCCCACGCCCTCGCCGAGCCCGACCGTCTCGTCGGGGCCGAGCGGGAAGAACTCCTCGACGCGGATCCCGAGCAGGTCGCGGAAGGCACCGGGGTAGCCGCCGAGGCGGACGTGGTCGTGCTCGTCGCTGATGCCGGAGAAGTACGTGACGAGCACGTGGGCGCCGCGCTCGGCAGCCGCGGCGACGGCGGCCGCGTGCTCGTCGGTCACGAGGTAGAGCTGGGGGACCACGACGACGTCGTATGCCGTGAGCTCGGTGCTCGGGTGGACGACGTCGCAGGTCACCCCGCGGTCGTGCAGGAGACGGTGGATCGTGTGCGCCGCGAGCAGCGGGTCGAGCTCGGACGAGGGCATGCAGGGACCGGCGGCGGCCCACATCGACTGGTAGTCGTGCAGCAGGGCGACGCGGGACTCGACGCGGCTGCCGACGAGCTCGCCGAGCCGGCCGGCGATGCGGCCGAGCACCTCGACCTCCCGGAACCGGGCGCTGTCGGGGCCGGCGTGCGGGACGACCGCGCTGTGGAACTTCTCGGAGCCGGCTCGCGACTGGCGCCACTGGAACCACCCGATGGTGTCGGCACCCCGGGCGACATGGGCGATGGCGTCGCGGATCGTCTGTCCCGGCGCCTTGGCGTGGTTGGTCGGCTGCCAGTTGACCGCGCTCGTCGAGTGCTCCATGAGCATCCACGGCGCGCCGCCGGCAAGGCCCCGGGTGAGGTCGCCGCTGTAGGCCAGCTCCGAGCGGGGGTGCGCCAGGGTGTCGACGATGTAGTGGTCCGTGCTCACGACGTCGACGTCCGGGGCCCACGAGTGGTAGTCGAGGTGCCGGAAGCCCGAGAGGGTCATGAAGTTCGTCGTGACCGGCACACCCGGTGAGCGCTCGTCGAGGACCGCCCGCTCGGCCCGCAGGAAGTCGAGCAGCGCGTCGGAGGAGAAGCGCTTGTAGTCGAGGACGTGCGTCGGGTTCGAGAAGGTCGTGGACCGCCGGGGCGGGAGGATCTGCTCCCAAGCGGTGTAGCGCTGGCTCCAGAAGGCGGTGCCCCACGCGTCGTTGAGCGCCTCGAGGCTCGCGTAGCGGCGCTCGAGCCAGGTGCGGAAGTGGCGCCCGCAGCGGTCGCAGTAGCACGGCGCGTTGTGGCAGGCGTACTCGTTGGACACGTGCCACATGGCCAGGGCCGGGTGCTCGTGGTAGCGGTCCGCCAGCCGGGCGCTGAGGGCGAGGGCGTGCTCGCGATACACCGAGGACGTGGGGCACCACGTCTGCCGGCTCCCGGGCCACAGCGTGTGGCCGTCGTGGTCGACGGGCAGGATCTCGGGGTATGCCGTGCTCAGCCACGGCGGCGGGGTCGCGGTGGCGGTGGCGAGGTCGACGGCGATGCCGCCCGCGTGCAGCGTGTCGAGAATCGTGTCGAGCCACTCGAAGTCGTAGTCGCCCTCGGCCGGCTCCAGCCACGACCACGAGAAGATCCCGAGGCTGACGAAGCCGATGCCGGCGCGCTGCATGAGCGCGACGTCCTCGTCCCACACGGGTCGGGGCCACTGTTCGGGGTTGTAGTCGCCGCCGAGCACGAGCGTCTTCGCAGGCCATGAGCGCATGGCACACAGGGTGACGCGTCGGGGTGTCGGTGTCAACATTTTCCAACACCCGCCGTGACGCGTCGAACGCGGTTGGTGGATAGGGTCACGAGTCGGTGTCGGCGCTTGACAGTGGCGCCCGCGAGCCAGCATCCTCTGTCCATTGCTGACGGTTTCTGGTGGTGTTTGTTGGAACATCGGCAGGGACCTCTCACCGGCTCGAGCGTCAAAGGAGATGCCATGACCCGCCCCATGAGCGAGGCCGAGTACCTCGCCCGGATCGTCCCCCCGTCCGCCCGCGGCGTGGACCGCCGGACCCTGCTGCGCGGCGCGCTCGGCGTCGGCGCGCTCCTCGGCACCGGCGGGCTGGCCGCCTGCGGCAGCGGCGGCACGAGCTCGACCGGCGTGCCGAGCGGCCAGGTCAAGGGGACCGTGACCCTCGGCTCCAACCAGTCGGACGCCGTGCCGAAGGCGGCCGTCCAGGCGAGCATGGACGCCTTCTCCAAGGCGAACTCCGGCGTCACGGTCAAGATCAACACCGTGGACCACAACACGTTCCAGGAGAACATCAACAACTACCTGCAGGGCTCGCCCGACGACGTGTTCACGTGGTTCGCCGGCTACCGCATGCAGTTCTTCGCCCAGAAGGACCTCATCGGCGACGTCTCCGACGTGTGGAAGAGCATCACGGGCATGAGCGACGCGCTCAAGAAGGCGTCGACCGCCCCGGACGGCAAGCAATACTTCGTGCCCAGCACGTACTACCCGTGGGCCATCTTCTACCGCAAGAGCGTCTTCGCCAAGCACGGCTACCAGGCACCCAAGACGCTGGACGAGCTGAAGACGCTCGGCGCGCAGATGCAGAAGGACGGCCTGGTGCCGATCGCCTTCGGGGACAAGGACGGCTGGCCCGCCATGGGCACGTTCGACCAGCTCAACCTGCGGATCAACGGCTACGACTTCCACGTGGCCCTCATGGGCGGCAAGGAGTCCTGGACCGACCCCAAGGTGAAGAAGGTCTTCGACACCTGGGCGGGGCTGCTGCCGCTGCACCAGCCTGACTCGCTCGGTCGGACGTGGCAGGAGGCGGCCCAGTCCCTCCAGCAGGGCAAGTCCGGCATGTACCTGCTCGGCGCCTTCGTCGCGCAGCAGTTCCCCAAGGGGGCGGAGCAGGACGACCTCGACTTCTTCACCTTCCCGGAGGTCGACTCGGCCATCGGGACCGACGCCATCGAGGCGCCCATCGACGGCTACATGATGAGCAAGCGGCCCAAGAACGAGGCGGCCGCCAAGAAGCTGCTGCAGTTCATCTCGACGCCGGCCGCGCAGAACATCGCCGTCAAGGCCGACCCGAGCGTCATCGCGACGAACGACGGCGCCGACCAGAGCGGCTACACCGCGCTGCAGAAGAAGTCGGTCGAGTTCGTCAAGTCGGCCAAGTCCATCGCGCAGTTCATGGACCGCGACACCCGGCCCGACTTCGCGTCGACGGTGATGATCCCGGCCATCCAGGACTTCATCAAGAACCCCAAGGACATCGACGGCCTCACGTCCAAGATCGAGGCCCAGAAGAAGAGCATCTTCACCGCCTGAAGGGAGGCGAGCCGCATGGCGAGCACGAGCAAGTACAAGGGCATCGACCAGCTCTCGGCACGCGACAAGGTCGTCGTCGGGCTCATGGTCATCGTGCCGACGCTCATCGTGGTGTGGCTCGTCTGGCTCCCCGCGGTCGGCACGGTCCTGCTCTCGTTCACCAACTGGGACGGGATCGGGCCGCTCTCGGGCATCAAGCCGGTGGGGCTGCAGAACTACCGGGACATCGCGACGATCTACCCGCCGTTCTGGCCGGCGATCAGGCACAACCTCATCTGGCTCGCCTTGCTGTTCCTCATCGCCACGCCGCTCGGCATGCTCTTCGCGGTGCTCGTCGACCGGGGGGTGTCGGGCACCCGGTTCTACCAGACGAGCATCTATCTGCCGGTGGTGCTCTCGCTCGCCCTCATCGGCTTCATCTGGCAGCTCATCTACTCGCGCGACCAGGGCCTGCTCAACGCGATCACGGGCGGCACGACCGACTGGTACGGCGACCCGAACGTCAACCTCTGGGCCGTCCTCGTCGCCGCCAGCTGGCGGCACGCCGGCTACATCATGTTGCTCTACCTGGCCGGCCTGAAGGGCGTCGACCCGTCGCTGCGCGAGGCGGCCAAGATCGACGGCGCCACCGAGGCGACGACGTTCTTCAGGGTCGTCTTCCCGGTCATGCGGCCGATCAACATCATCGTCCTGGTCGTGACCTTCATCGAGTCGCTGCGTGCCTTCGACCTCGTGTGGGTCATCAACAAGGGCCGCAACGGGCTCGAGCTCATCTCGGCCCTCGTCACCCAGAACGTCGTCGGTGAGGCGAGCCGCATCGGCTTCGGCTCGGCGCTGGCGACGATCATGCTGCTCATCTCGAGCGTGCTCGTCTTCGTCTACCTGCGCATCGTCATGAAGGAGGACTGACCATGTCCCACATCGCGGTGGAGCCGCGGCGCGGACCCACGACGCGCAGGGCCCGGGCGCCCAAGGAGGGCGGCCCCTCGTCGGGACGACGATGGGTGCTGCCGCTCCTCCTGACGCTGGTCGCGCTGATCTGGCTGGGTCCGCTCCTGCTCGCCCTCGTCAACTCGTTCCGCGACTACGCCTTCACGGCGAGGAACGGCTACATGTCGTGGGGCGGGTTCACGCTCGACAACTACAAGAACGCCTGGGAGCAGGCCGACTTCGGCACGCACTTCACCAACTCCGCGATCATCACGGTCCCCGCGGTGCTCCTGACGCTGTTCCTCTCGTGCTGTGTCGCCTTCGTCGTGGCCCGGTTCTCCTTCAAGCTCAACCTGGCCCTGCTCGGCTTCTTCCTGGCCGCGAACCTGCTGCCACCGCAGGCGCTGCTCATCCCGGTCTACCGGATGTTCCGCGCCATCGAGGTGCCCTTCTGGGTGAGCGACTCGGGCACGCTGCTCAACAGCTTCCTCGGGCTCATCCTCGTCAACGTGGCCTTCCAGACCGGCTTCTGCGCCTTCGTCCTCAGCAACTACATGAAGGCCTTGCCGCGCGAGCTCTACGAGTCCGCGGTCATCGACGGCGCCGGCGTGCTGCGACAGTTCATCACGATCACCCTGCCGCTGTGCCGTCCCGCGCTCGCCGCCCTGGCGGTGCTCGAGACGACGTGGATCTACAACGAGTTCTTCTGGGCCACGGTGCTGCTCCAGCAGGGTGACAAGTTCCCCGTGACGAGCTCGCTCAACAACCTGCGCGGCCAGTTCTTCACCGACAACAACCTCGTGGCGGCGGCCTCGATCATCGTCGCCGTCCCCACCCTCGTGATCTTCTTCGTCCTCCAACGCCACTTCGTCGCCGGGCTGACGCTCGGCGCTACCAAAGGATGAATGTGACCCCAAGCGCGCCGCCCACCGTGTTCATCGAGTCCGCGGGCAGCGCGCTCGTCGTCCTGCCCGCTTCCGCAGGCGCCCCCACGGGCGCCGGCGGGCTGCCGGAGGTGCTGCACTGGGGCGCCGCGCTCGAGGGCGGGAGCGCGGCATACGACGCGCTCGTCGACGCCACCGTCGCGCCGGTCCCGCACAGTGCCCTCGACGCGGCCTGGCCGCTCACCCTCCTGCCCGGGGAGGGGGACGGCTGGTCCGGCACCCCCGCGTATGCCGGTCACCGCGCCGGCGCGGCGGGGGCGGTGCGCTGGACCGACGTCACGTGCGAGGCGGCCGACCGGGCGATCGTGACACGGGCGAGCTCGACGAGCGGTCTGCGCCTCGAGCTGCGGCACGCGCTCGACGACCACGGGGTGCTGCGCGTGGACGCCTCGGTGACCAACACGAGCGACGACGTGGAGCCGCTCGACGTGGCGGCGTTGCGCGCGATGCTGCCGCTGCCCGCACGGGCCGACGAGGTGCTGGACCTCACCGGCCGCTGGTGCCGCGAGCGCTCCCCGCAGCGCAGCCGGCTCGACCACGGCACCCACCTGCGCGCGAGCCGTCGTGGCCGGACCGGCCATGACGCCACCCTCCTGCTCGTCGCCGGTGAGGCGGGCTTCGGCTTCCGGCGTGGGGAGGTGTGGGCCGTCCACACCGCGTGGAGCGGCAACCACGAGCACTTCGTCGAGTCGCTGCCCGAGGGCGCCGGGCGGCATACCGCGGTCCTCGGCGGCGGCGAGCTGCTGGCCGCCGGCGAGGTGCGGCTCGCGGCCGGGGAGACGTACGCCGCCCCGACGGTCGTCTTCGTCCACGCGACCGAGGGCCTCGACGGCCTCTCGCGCCGCCTCCACCGCAGCCTGCGCGCCCGTCCGGGACACCCCAGCCGGCCGCGGCCCGTCGTCCTCAACACGTGGGAGGCGGTCTACTTCGACACCGACCTGTCGCGCCTCAAGGCGCTCGCCGACACGGGCAAGCGGATCGGGGTCGAGCGCTTCGTCCTTGACGACGGGTGGTTCGGCGGCCGCCGGCACGACCGGGCGGGGCTCGGCGACTGGGTCGTGTCCGAGGCCGTGTGGCCCGAGGGGCTCGGGCCGCTCGTCGACCACGTCAAGGGTCTGGGCCTGGAGTTGGGGCTGTGGTTCGAGCCGGAGATGGTCAACGACGACTCCGACCTTGTCCGTGAGCACCCCGAGTGGGTGCTGCAGCCGGCCGACGGCCGTCCACGTGAGTGGCGCCACCAGCAGCTGCTCGACCTCACCCACCCCGGCGCCTTCGACCAGCTGCTCGGGCGGATCAGCGGGCTCGTCGAGCGGTACGGCATCGACTACATCAAATGGGACCACAACCGCGACCTGCACGAGGCGGTGCACACGACCGTGCGACCGGATGGTTCGCGGGTCGTCGACGCGCCGGCCGTGCATGCGCAGACGCTGGCCTTCTACGCCCTGCTCGACGCGCTGCGGGCACGACACCCCCGGCTCGAGATCGAGTCGTGCGCGAGCGGCGGCGCGCGCGTGGACCTCGGGGTGCTGCAGCGCACCGACCGCATCTGGACGAGCGACTGCAACGACGCGCTCGAGCGGGCGAGCATCCAGCGGTGGACCAGCCTGCTCGTGCCGCCGGAGCTCATGGGCAGCCACATCGGCCCGGCCACGGCGCACACCACGCACCGCACGCTCGACCTGGGCTTCCGGATGCTCATGGCCCTGCAGGGCCACCCGGGCCTCGAGTGGGACATCACCGGCTGCACCGAGGAGGAGCTCGCGGCGCTGACTGCGTGGACCGGGCTGGTGCGGGAGCTGCGGCCCTTGCTCCACTCGGGGGACCTCGTGCGCGCGGACCTGCCCGACGACGCGCTGCAGGTGACGGGCACCGTCGCGGCTGACCGCGGGAGGGCGGCCTACGTCGTCGCCCGGCTCGTCACCTCACGGGACGTCGTCACGGGGCCCGTGCCGCTGCCCGGGCTCGACCCCGCACGCACGTATGCCGTGCGGCTGCGTCCCGAGGCCGGGCTGCCGGCCTCGGTCCAGACCGCCGATCCCCTGTGGTGGGAGCGGGCGCTCACGGACGACGGCTTCGTCGTGCCCGGTTCGGTGCTCGTGGGGGTCGGCCTGCCGGTCCCCGTGCTGGGCCCGGCGCAGGGCTACCTCCTCGACGTCCGGGCCAGCTGACCGCCCGTCGAATGGCCACTTCCGCCCCGTCGAGTGGCCACTTCCGTACCGTCGGGGGCCGTGCACAAGTGGCCACTCGACGTGGGCGCGCACCCCCGCCCCGTCGAGTGGTCACTTCCGTACCGTCGAGCGTCGCGCGGTCAGCGAAGGCAGTCGCGGCAGCGGCCCAGCAGCGCTGCGTGCGACGTGTCCAGCTCGAAGCCGAGGGCATCGCGCAGCCAGACCGCCACCTCGTCGAGGACCGACGGCGGCACGTCGAGGACGGCGCCGCACTCGACGCACTGGACGTGCGCGTGGTCGGTCACGGAGGTGCGCGACGTCGGTGCGGCGGCCTCGGGAAGCGGGTCGGCCAGGTGGTAGACGGTGCCGGCGGCGGCGAGGTGGACATGGGTGAGGACGCCCAGCTCGGTGAGCGCGGTCAGTGTCCGGTAGACGGTCGCCCGGTGGACGGTCGGCTCGAGCTCGGACACCCGGGCCCCGATGGTGTCGGCGCTCAGGTGCTCCGCCGAGAGGTCCGCGGCCTCGACGACGCGCAGCACGGCATACCGCGCTGGCGTCACCCGCTCGCCGTTGGCGCGGAGGATGGCGAGCGCGCTGGCCACGCGCGGACTCTCGCTGTGCGGCAGGGCCTCCATCGGCTCATTGTGCCCTCCCATGCGAGCGGGCGCGCGGGCGCGCGCGGGCGCGGGCGGCCACGGGGGTGGCAGACTGCGAGTCGGCCCAGCGCTCCCCGACCGAAGCGAGAGGACGTATGCCGTGCGTGCCCTGAGCAAGCTCACCGCCGGGCCCGGCCTTGAGCTCGTGGACCGCCCGGAGCCCGACTGCGGACCGGCCGACGTCAAGATCCGGGTGCTGCGGGCCGGCCTCTGCGGCACGGATCTGCACCTGCGGGAGTGGGACGAGTGGGCGGCCGCAACCGTGCAGGCACCCCTCGTCATCGGGCACGAGTTCTACGGTGAGGTCGTCGAGGTCGGTGAGGACGTCAGCGGCGTCGAGGTCGGGGCCCGTGCGTCGGGGGAGGGCCACATCGTCTGTGGCGTATGCCGCAACTGCCGTGCGGGACGCCGCCACCTGTGCATCCGCACCGAGGGCGTGGGGGTCAACCGCGACGGCGCCTTCGCTGACTACGTCGTCATCCCCGCGACCAACGTGTGGGTCCAGCCGCCCGGCCTCGACCCCGACCTCGGCGCCGTCTTCGACCCGCTCGGCAACGCCACGCACACCGCGTTGCAGTGGCCCCTGGTCGGCGAGGACGTCGTCATCACCGGTGCCGGTCCCATCGGGGTCATGGCGGCGGCCATCGCCCGGCACGCCGGCGCCCGCTATGTCGTCGTGTCGGACGCGAGCGACTACCGCCTCAGGCTCGCCGAGGGGGCGGGCGCCGACGTGACGATCAACGTCACGAGGCAGAGCCTGGTCGACGCGCAGCACCGGCTCGGGATGAAGGAGGGCTTTGACGTCGGGCTGGAGATGTCGGGGGCACCCGCGGCCGTCACGGACATGCTCGACAACATGAACCACGGCGGACGCATCGCGCTCCTCGGCCTGCCGCACCAGGCCTACACGCTCGACTGGGGCAAGGTGATCACCCACATGATCACGCTCAAGGGCATCTACGGCCGCGAGATGTACGACACGTGGTACGCCATGAGCCAGATGATCGCGACGTCCGAGGTGTTCCGGACCGCGATCTCCTCGGTCATCACCCACCGCTTCGTCGCCGAGGACTGGGAGCCGGCGTTCGACACCGCCCGCTCCGGACAGTGCGGCAAGGTCCTCCTCGACTGGAGCCGATGACCGTATGCCGCAGAGCCACCGTCCCGAGGCCCGCCCGCGACCGCTCGTCCTGCTGCACGGCCTCGGCCAGTCGCCCATCGCCTGGCAGGACTTCGTCAGTGCGCTCGGCGCCGGGCGGCCGATGCATGCCCCGTGGCTCAAGGGCCTGCTGCCCAAGGACGCTGCGGGGTTCGACCTCGAGGAGGCGGCTTCGGGTGTCGGCGACGAGCTGGAGCTGCAGGGCATCCGCCGGGCCGACGTGCTCGGGGTGTCCCTGGGCGGCAGCGTGGCCCTGCGACTCGCGGTCACGCGCCCGGAGCTCGTCGAGCGGCTGGTGCTGGCCGGCGCCCTGGTGCGGTCGTCGCGGTCGGCGCTGCGGATGCAGAGGCTGGCGCTGCGCCTGGTGCCCGAGCGCAAGCTGCTCGACGCCGGGGTCTCGCGGGCGCGGATGCTGGCCGCCTTCGACGCGCTGGCGACCCTCGACGCGAGCGGCTCACTGCGGCAGGTCGCAGCGCCGACCCTCGTGGTGGCGGGCTCCCGCGACCGCGCCGGCCTGCAGGCCGCCCGCCAGCTCGCCACCGACATCCCGGACGCTCGGCTCGAGGTGGTCGATGGCGCGGGGTCGCTGCTCAACACCGACGCGCCGGGCGTGTTGGCCGACCTGACCCGCAGCTTCCTCGACAGCTAGTCGATGTCGCGGTCCTCGATGGTCTCGCGCACCGTCTGCTTGGGCTGCGACGGGTCGGCCGGTTCGCGGACGCGAGTGATGACCCGCTCGTGCCGACGGCCGCGCGAGGCGTGATAGATCATGATGCCGCTGGCGATCATGAGGATGACGCCGACGATGTGCAGGTTGATGCCCGGCGGATCGGCGCGGACGGCGAAGGTGAGGATCGCACCGAGCACCGCGAGCGTGACACCAGCTCCCACGACGACCCACCTCCACGGGCTGGCGCGGCGAGGAGCCGCTGCCACGCCGGCCAGTTTACCGGGCCGGCCGGCCCCGGCGCTGGAGGAGACGCGGCCCGCCGACCACCCGTCGGGCGCCGGCCCAGCGGCATACGCTGGCCGGGTCGCGACCGCAGACTCCCGAGCGAGGACACCGATGTACGGCTCCGTCAAGGACGAGATCACCGCCACCCTGCAGCAGATCCGCGACGCGGGGCTCTACAAGAGCGAGCGCGAGCTGACCTCCCCGCAGTCCGCGCACGTGACCACCAGCAGGGCGCCGGCGCTCAACTTCTGCGCCAACAACTACCTCGGCCTCGCCGACGACCCGGCCGTCGTCGCGGCGGCCAAGCGGGGCCTCGAGGACTGGGGCTTCGGCATGGCGTCGGTCCGCTTCATCTGTGGCACCCAGACCCTCCACACCCGCCTCGAGGGCGCGCTCTCCGACTTCCTCGGCACGGAGGCGACGATCCTCTTCTCGTCGTGCTTCGACGCCAACGGCGGCGTCTTCGAGGTGCTCTTCGGCGACGGCGACGCGATCGTCTCCGACGAGCTCAACCACGCCTCGATCATCGACGGCATCCGCCTGTCCAAGGCCCAGCGGTTCCGCTACCGCAACGCCGACATGGCCGACCTGCGCGTGCAGCTCGAGGCGGCGAGCGGCTGCCACCGCACGGTCGTCGTCACCGACGGTGTGTTCTCCATGGACGGTTCCTACGCGCCGCTCGACGAGATCTGCGACCTGGCAGACGAGTTCGGCGCCATGGTGCTCGTCGACGACTCGCACGCCGTCGGATTCGTCGGCGACGGCGGGCGCGGGACGCCGGAGCTGTTCGGCGTGCAGCACCGGGTCGACATCCTCACCGGCACGCTGGGCAAGGCCCTCGGCGGCGCCTCGGGCGGCTACGTCAGCTCGCATCGGGAGGTCGTCGAGCTGCTGCGGCAGCGCTCCAGGCCCTACCTGTTCTCCAACTCCGTCGCCCCCGCCGTCGTCGCGGGCTCGATCGCCGCGCTGGACCTCGTCGCCTCCTCCGGGCACAAGCGGGAGGCCCTCCGGCGCAACACCGCGCTCTTCCGCGAGCTCATGGCGGCAGCGCACTTCGACCTGCTGCCCGGCACGCACCCGATCACGCCGGTGATGTTCCCCGGGGAGGACGGTGCGCGCCGCGCGGCGGACGTCGCCGAGCACATGCTCGGCAGCGGCGTCTACGTCATCGCCTTCAGCTACCCCGTCGTGCCGAAGGGTCGCGCCCGGATACGTGTGCAGCTCTCGGCGGCCCACAGCGAGGCGGACGTGCGGGCCTGCGTGGAGGCCTTCGTCTCGGCCCGGGACTCCGTGGGCTGACCGACACGCCGGGCGTCGCGGACAGTCCGGGGAGGGCGCGTCAGCGTGCGCCGGTCGGACGGTCGTGGAGCCAGGGGCGGCTGAGGTCGAAGCGGCGGCCGGTGACCTCGACCGGCTCGATGGCGACGGCGGAGTACTTCGGGGTGTTGACCCACGGTCGGAGCGGCAGCTGCTCCACGACGTACTTCTCGCTTCCCTCGAGCTCGCGCGCCGAGCCGCGGACCACGACGCTCGTGGCCCGCTCCTCGGTGACGAGGTCGGTCTCGAAGGCGACGTCGCTGTTCATCGACACGCCGAGCAGCTTGTCGCCCTCGGCGGTGAGAAAGACCAGCCGCTGCCGGTCGACGGCATAGTTGATCGGCACGAGGTGGACCTCGCCGGCGAGGTGGAAGGCGAGCCGGCCGAACTCGTTGGCGCGCAGGAAGTCCCAGCACTCCTCGGTGCTGAGGACGTGGACCGGGCTCTCGTGGTCGGACATGCTCCTCGCCCTCCAAGCGGTCGGGGTTGCGGATATCTCCATGTGACTCCAGCCTAGGGACCGCGCTCGACGCGCGAGGCGCTTTGAGACCAGCCTCACCGGGCGCCATGGACCTGTGCCGGCGCGCACCGTATGCCGCTCGGGACCTTTGGCTCTGGCGGCCCGGGACGTGGTGCCAGACGCTTGCAGAGGCGGCAGGTGGGCGCGGGACGCGGAGGGCGACATGGGACAGGCCGCAGAGCCGGACACGGCGAACGAGCACACGCACGCGGGGGCCCCGATGACCGTCACCATGCCAGGCAGGGACCACACCGGCCGGGCGGGCGCCTCCCCGCGCCGACGCCCGCGGCCAGCCATCTGGTGGGCCGGCTGGTCGACGACCGTCGCGGGCCTCGTCGCGCTGGGAATGGCCGTGACGACGCCGCCCCGCTCGGGTCCCTGGTGCACCGCCGGCTGCGTCGCCAGTCCCTACACCGACGCGGCGGCATACGTGCCGCGGGACTACCTCTGGATGTATCCCGCCGTCGTCCTGGCACTGCTCTTCCTGGCCCTGTCCGCAGCCGTGCTCGCGACGCTGCCGCCGGCGCGCAGGGCCGCCTCCGGTCTCGGCCTCGCCCTGGCGACCCTCGCGACGGGGACCCTCGTCACCGACTACGCCATCCAGCTGGCCGTGCTCCAGCCGAGCCTTGCCAAGGGTGAGCTCGAGGGTCTCGGACCGCTGTCGCAGTACAACCCCCACGGCGTCTTCATCGCGCTGGAGGACGTCGGGTATGCCGCGATGGCCCTGGCCTTCGTCGTGACCGGTGCGGCCCTGGGCAGGCGGACGACGCTCGAGCGGTGGGTGCGGCGGGTGCTCGTCGGCGCCGGTGCGATGGTGCTGGCCGGTCTGGCCGCGACGGCCGTGATCTACGGGACAGACCTCGACTACCGCTTCGAGGTCTTCGCCATCTTCGTCACGTGGCTCACGCTCATCGTTCTCGGCGTCCCGCTGGCTCGGCTCATCCGCCGCGCAGCCCGTGTGCCTTCCGCTGCAGGCCGCGTCCCACGCCCACGACCAGGCCCACCGCCCCCACCAGCAGGCACCACCAGACCGACCAGTCGGTGAAATACGCCGCAGTCAAGAATGCGATGGGCCCAAGGAGTGCGGCGTCCGCGACGGGATGCGTGCGGGACCAGTGGACAGTGCGGTGGGGGCGAAGCGCCATGGAAACGGAGAGACCTCCGTAGACGACGGCCGCGGCGAGCCCGTAGGGCCAGCCTCGTCGTTCCGCCATGGCGAAGGTCAGGAACGCCGCGATCGGCACGGCAGCCCACCGCACCACGAGGGGCGGATTCGCGGCAGTGCGGTTGAACCGCTCGAGCGCCCGGTGGTGCACTGCCATGCGCCACCTTCCCAGGAACGTGTCCGAACCGGCGGCGACGAGTCCCCGGAACGCTGACCTGGACCCTACCGGAGCCGCAGAGCCGTATGCCGCGCTCCCGGTCAGCGTGCGCGCTCCCGGTGAGCGTGTGCGCGGGCGCCGGCCCTCCCCGTCCGCGAGCGCGCACGGTGGGGCCGGCAGCGGGCCGATGCAGCCCGCTCAGCCCATCCCGACGCCGAAGGCCCTGCCGATGGCGAAGGTGACGACCATGGCGAGCACGCCTCCCCCGACGGTGCGCAGGACCGCCTGAGGCGCCGGGCTGCGACCGAGACGGGCACTGGTCCAGCCGGTGAGGCCGAGCGCGATGATCACCGAGACGACGGTGACGACGAGGCGGACCGGCTCGGGCGCGAACGTGATGGTCACCAGGGGCAGCAGCGCGCCGACGACGAACGAGACCATCGAGGCCCAGGCCGCGTGCCAGGGGTTGGTCAGCGACTCGGGGTCGAGGCCGAGCTCGACCTCGGCGTGCGCGGCGAGCGCGTCGTGACTCGTCAGCTCCGCGGCGACCTGCTCCGCCACGCGCCGGCTGATCCCCTTGGCCTCGTAGAGCCGGGTGAGCTCCTCCAGCTCGCCGTCGGGGTCGGTCCGCAGCTCATGCCGCTCCAGCGTGAGCAGGGCGCGCTCCGAGTCGCACTGGGTGCTGACCGACACGAACTCACCGGCCGCCATCGACAGCGCCCCGGCGGCGAGCGCCGCGACCCCGGCGACCAGGATCGCCTTATGGTCGCTCGTCGCGCCTGAGACCCCGACCACGACGCCGGCCGTGGACACGATGCCGTCGTTGGCCCCGAGCACGCCGGCGCGCAGCCAGTTGAGGCGGGACGCGAGGCCCGCGCTGTGGGGTTCGGCGGCGGTGACGTCGCGCTCGGCGTGGACGTCCGACATGGGGCTCCGATCGGGTAGCGGCTCCCCAGCATCGTGGCACCCGGCGCCCGGCGGGGTCACGGCGGGGCCTCCCCGCGGCTGCCGTGCCGCCGCCACCTCAGGTGGTGCGGACCACGTCGTCCTGACCCGTGGCGCCGGTGCTGCCCCTCCCGTCCGGCCCCTGCTGGCCGCCGGGAAGGTGGGGGAGCACGGGGAGCTGGCTGCCGTCCGGCGACGTGCCGTCCTGCGGTATGCCGGGAAGCTGGCCACCCCGGGCACCCGCCCCGCCCGGACCTCCGGGGAACCCCGGAAGCCCGGGGGGTCCGCCGCGGCCGCGACCGCCGAAGCCGTCACCCGCGGTGGAGCCCTGCGGCATGGCGGCCGCGGCCCCGATGGCCCCGACCGTCGTGAGGACGATCGTGACGCCGGCCGTCAGCGCCGTCCGCTTCGCCGACCAGCGGCCGCTCGCCGCGTCGCGGGGGACGTCGTCAACCGGAGGCGGGGCGGCCGCGGGAGGGGTCGTGGCGGTGGCAGGCGTCGTGGCCGTGGGAGGAGGCGCCTGGAAGACGGGCAGGCTCGCCGTGGGCCGCTCGGGCCCCGGCGCTGGCGGCAGCGGCTGGGTGTGCTCGCCGCGGGGGCCGGCGGGCTCGTGGCGCGGCTCGCGGCCGTGGAGGGGATCGGGCGTCACTGCTGGGGCTCCTCTGCTGGAGTGGTGATGGCGGTCTGGCTGCCGGTCCCAGGCTCGGTGGCGATGCTGTGGCGCGGCTGTGCGGCATCCGTCCCAGGGCTGGGACCTGCCGGCCAGGGCGCATGGACTCCCCACAGGAACCGCACAGCAAGCCGCTGGCGGAGGCACAGCCCTTCGGGTTTGACTGTGGGGCATGGGTGACAGAACGGCGGGTGCAACCGCACGCTTGCAGCGACTCGACGGCTCTCCGGTGCGGGTGCTCGTCGTCGACGACGAGGCCAACCTCACGGAGCTGCTCAGCATGGCGCTGCGCTACGAGGGCTGGGAGGTGCGCTCCGCGGCCACCGGCATGGACGCCGTCCGAGTGGCACGGGGCTTCGACCCCGACGCCGTGGTCCTCGACATGATGCTGCCCGACTTCGACGGCCTGGAGGTGCTGCGCCGCATGCGTGCGGCGAACCCCCACGTGCCGGTGCTCTTCCTGACCGCCCGCGACGCCGTCGAGGACCGGGTGTCCGGGCTCACGGCGGGCGGTGACGACTATGTCACCAAGCCCTTCTCGCTCGAGGAGGTCGTCGCGCGGGTGCGTGCGCTCATGCGCCGGACGACCGTCGCGATGTCCTCCGCCGACTCCCTGCTGACGGTGGGCGACCTCACGCTCGACGAGGACAGCCACGAGGTCACCAGGGGCGGCGCCGAGGTCCACCTCACCGCGACCGAGTTCGAGCTCCTGCGCTACCTCATGCGTAACCCCCGCCGCGTGCTGTCCAAGGCCCAGATCCTCGACCGGGTCTGGAACTACGACTTCGGCGGCCAGGCCAACGTCGTCGAGCTCTACATCTCCTACCTGCGCAAGAAGATCGACGCGGGCCGCGAGCCCATGATCCACACCATGCGGGGCGCGGGGTATGTCCTCAAGCCCACGGTCTGAGGGGCGCGCGGCCGCCTGGCTGACCCGGCTGCGCGGCCTCGTGCGGCCCGTGTCGACGTGGACCCTGCGGGTCAAGCTCGTGGCGTCGATGCTCGCGCTCTTCGCCGTGCTCGGGCTCACGACGGGCGCGCTGACGGTCGTCGCCCTCGACCGCTACCTCACGAGCCAGGTCGATGCCCAGCTGCTCGCCTCCATCCAGCGCCCACCCCGGCCCGACGCCCTGGGGGCGGTCGGTGACACAGGGGAGGACCGCCGCCGCGGCCCGGGCATCGAGGGGCTCCTCGCCGTCATCGGCTCGGTCAACCGCGGATACGCGACGTCCTCGGAGGGCGCGCACCCGGACGCGACGGGGCCGAACCGCACGGTCACCCTGTCCCCGCAGCAGTTGGGCGTGCTCGCGTCTGCGGGCGCCGGTCACACCCCCGTGGACGTCGACCTTGGCGGGTCGGTCGGCAGCTACCGCGTCATGGCGGCGCCGTGGGTGGTCGCGCTGGACACCGGCGTCCAGATCCCGGCCACCGTCGTCGTCGGCCTGCCGACGGGACCGCAGGAGCGGACGGTCGCGCGCATGCTCATCGTCGCCGTGTCGGGGGTGGGCCTCGGGATCCTGCTCGTCGGCGGCCTCGGCACCTGGCTGGTGCGGCGCAACCTCGAGCCGCTCCGCCGGGTGGCGGCCACCGCCACCCGCGTGTCGCAGCTGCCGCTGGACTCCGGGCACGTCGCGCTCGCCGAGCGGGTGCCCGCGCAGTACACCGACACGAGGACCGAGGTCGGTCAGGTGGGAGCCGCGTTCAACGAGATGCTCGACCACGTGGGCGCCGCACTCAACGTGCGGCACCAGAGCGAGCAGCGCGTGCGCCAGTTCGTCGCCGACGCGAGCCACGAGCTGCGGACCCCGCTCGCGTCCATCCGCGGGTATGCCGAGCTGTCCCGCCGCGAGCCCGATCCGGTCCCGTCCTCCGTGACGCATGCCCTGTCGCGGGTCGAGTCGGAGGCCAGCCGCATGTCGGCGCTCGTGGAGGACCTGCTCCTGCTTGCGCGGCTCGACGCCGGGCGCCCGCTCGAGTCGGAGCCGGTGGACATGTCGATGCTCGTCATCAACGCCGTGAGCGACGCGCACGCGGCGGCGCCCGAGCACGTCTGGGACCTCGACCTCCCGCCGGAACCGGTGGAGGTCTCCGGGGACAGCGCCCGGCTGCACCAGGTCGTGGCGAACCTCCTCGCCAACGCGCGCACCCACACGCCCGAGGGGACGAAGGTCACGACGTCGGTCCGCCCGGAGGGCGACTGGGTGCGCGTCGCCGTGCGCGACAACGGTCCCGGGGTCCCGATCCCCTTGCAGGACAACGTCTTCGAGCGTTTCGCCCGCGGAGACGACTCGCGGTCGCGGGAGGCGGGGAGCACCGGGCTGGGCCTGTCGATCGTCGCGGCGGTGACACGCGCCCACGGCGGCCGGGTGGAGCTCGACAGCCGGCCCGGGGACACGACGTTCTCGCTCCTGCTCCCAGCCGTCTGACGGTCCACCGCGACCTCGAGGCGCGACGGGCGCGCCGGCTCTTCAACCAGCCAAAGTGGCGCCACAGCGACGGCACAGCGCGCCGCCCGACGGTTGAGCCATGGAGACCTTGACGCTCATCGATCCCGGCACCGCGGCGCGGGGCGCCGCACCCATGACCCGCACCGGAGCCACGGCCGCCCGGCCCGGACCCGCCCCGACGCCAAGCCGACTCACCCGGTTCGCGCGTGGCCCGCAGGGCGACCCGACCTGGGCCCGCCCCGGCCTCATCGCGCTGCTCCTCGCGACCGCGGCGCTCTACCTCTGGGGCCTCAGCGCGAGCGGATGGGCCAACTCCTTCTACTCGGCGGCCGTCCAGGCCGGCAGCGAGAGCTGGAAGGCCTTCTTCTACGGCAGCTCGGACGCGGCGAGCTCGATCACCGTCGACAAGCCGCCCGCCTCGTTGTGGGTCATGGCGCTGTCGGTCCGGCTGCTCGGCCTCAGCTCCTTCTCCATCCTGATGCCCCAGGCCCTCATGGGTGTCGCGACGGTCGGCGTCCTCTACACCACCGTCAAGCGCCAGTTCGGCGCCGCGGCAGGCCTGCTGGCCGGCGTCGTCATGGCGCTCACCCCCGTCGCGGCGCTGATGTTCCGGTTCAACAACCCGGACGCCCTGCTCACCCTGCTGCTCACGCTCGCCGCCTGGGCCACGATGCGCGCGACGGAGAAGGCCTCCGCCCGGTGGCTCGCGCTCGCCGGCGTCTTCGTCGGCCTCGGCTTCCTCACCAAGACGCTCCAGGCCTTCCTCGTGCTGCCCTTCCTCGGCCTCGCGTACCTCGTCGCGGCGCCCACGACACTTCGCCGGCGCATCACCCACGGGGCCCTCGCGGTCGGGGCCCTCGTCGTGTCGGCCGGGTGGTGGGTCGCGGTCGTCGAGCTCGTCCCGGCGAGCCTGCGACCGTACGTCGGCGGCAGCCAGACCAACTCCTTCCTCGAGCTCACCTTCGGCTACAACGGGCTCGGGCGCCTGACCGGTGACGAGACCGGCTCGGTGGGCGGCGGCTTCGGCGGCGGCGGCACGGGCCAGTGGGGCCAGACGGGCCTGCTGCGGATGTTCTCCTCGAGCATCGGCGACCAGATCTCGTGGCTCATCCCCAGCGCCTTCGTCCTGCTCGCCGTGGCCCTGTGGCTGCGGGGACGTATGCCGCGCACCGACCTGCGCCGCGCGGCCTACCTCGTCTGGGGTGGCTGGCTGCTCGTCACGATGCTCACGTTCTCCCTGATGGCAGGGATCTTCCACGAGTACTACACGGTGGCGCTCGCGCCCGCCGTCGCGGCGCTCGTGGGGATGGGCGCGACGGAGGCCTGGGAGCAGCGCGCCCGCTCGCTGGGCACGGTGGCCCTGGCGGTGGCGACGGCCGCGGCGGCGGTCTGGGGCTTCCTGCTCCTCTCCCGCACGACGGCATACGGCAACGGCCTGCGGGTCGGTGTCCTCGGGGTCGGCCTGGCCGCCGCGTTGCTGCTCCTCGCGCTGAACTCCTTGCACCGCAAGGCCGTCGGCGTGGTGGTCGTGGCCGCGCTGGCCGCGGCCCTCGCGGGTCCCGCCGCCTACACGCTCTCGACGGCCGCGACGCCTCACAGCGGGTCCATCGTCACCGCGGGCCCGGCAGGCCGCGCCGGCGCCGGTCCGGGCGGCGGCGGCCGTCCCGCCGGTGGGTTCGGTCCGGGTGCGCAGACTGGTGCCCAGCCGCAGCGGGCGGGTGGGGTCGGCGGCCTCCTCGACGCGTCGGCGCCGAACACCGCCGTCGTGGCCGCCCTCTCAGACAACGCAGCTGCCTACACCTGGGTCGCGGCGGCCGTCGGGTCCCAGTCGGCGGCCGGACTGCAGCTGGGCACCCAGCTGCCCGTGATGGCCATCGGCGGCTTCAACGGGTCGGACCCCAGCCCGACGCTCTCGGAGTTCCAGCAGCTCGTCGCCGACGGCCGGATCCACTACTTCGCGGCGAGCGGCCGAGACGGGGGCTTCGGCAGCCAGCTGGGCGGCAGCAGCTCGAGCGCCGAGATCACCGCGTGGGTGCAGGAGAACTACACCGCCGTCACCATCGGCGGCGCGACGTTCTACGACCTGACCCGGCCGGCGTCATGACCGCCGTCGCGCCGCGGGGCGGCCTGTCGCAGCAGGTGGTTCGCTTCGCGGGGGTGGGACTTCTGTCGACCGCCGTGCACCTCGGCCTCTTCGCGACGCTGGTCCGGGCGGGGCTCGCCTCCCAGCCGGCGAACGGGGTGGCCCTCGTGGTGGCGACGGTGGGCAACACGGCCCTCAACCGGTCGTGGACGTTCGGAGTCGCAGGGCGGACCCGGCTCGTGGTCCACCACGGTCAGGCGCTGCTCGTCTTCGCCATCACGTGGCTCGTGACCACGGCCGCTCTCGCGGCGCTGGCCCGTCTCGCCCCGGGCGCCGGGGTGGCGACGCAGACGACGGTCGTCGCGCTCGCGAACGCACTGTCGACGGTGGCCCGCTTCGTGGCGATGCGGCGGTGGATCTTCCACGGCGCCCACGGCGCCCACGGCGCCCGCGGCGACCGCGGCGACCGCGGCGACCGCGGCGCCCGGGGCGGACGAGGCACGGCGTGAGGCGAGGTGCCCCGCGAGACGACGAGCGTCAGTCGTGGTCGTCCTCGGCACAGCACGCGTCCCACCACGGGTCCTGGAAGCGGGCGGCCACCGCGTCGAGGTCTCCGTCGGAGAGGTCCACCCGGTCGCCGACCCGCGGGCACACGACCCGGACCCCGGCGTCCTCGGCGGCCCGACGGGTGCGACGGATGGGCTCGGCCCACCAGTGCAGCGCGAGGTTGAAGGTCGCCCAGTGCACCGGCAGGAGGACGGACCGCTCCGCGGCGGTGGCGGGGCTGACGTCCTGGTGCACGGCGACTGCCTCCTCCGGGTTGAGGTGGATGTCCGGCCACAGCGGGTCGTAGGCGCCCACGGGCAGGATGGTCAGGTCGAACGGCCCGAGGTCGGCGCCGATCGCGGCGAAGCGCTGCGACGGCCCGGAGTCCCCGGCGAAGTAGGCCGAGTGCTGCGGGCCACGCACCGCCCATCCGGCCCAGAGCGTCTGGCTGTCGACGAACCCGCGGCCCGAGTTGTGCCGGGCCTCGGTGCACGTCACGCGGATGCCGCTCACCTCGGTGTGCGCGCGCCAGTCCAGGGCGGTGATCCGGGAGGCCGGCACGCCCCACGCCAACAGGTGTGCGTCGACCCCCAGCGGGACGATGTAGCGCGGCCGCTGACGGCGCTCCAGCGCGCGGATCGTCGGGGCGTCGAGGTGGTCGTAGTGGTCGTGCGAGATGAGGACCGCGTCGAGGGTGGGGATGGCCTCGATGTCACCCGGCACCGGATGCATCCGACGTGGCCCGACGTGCAGTGACGGCGACGCGCGCCCCCCGAAGACCGGGTCGAGCAGGAAGCGGACGCCGTCGACCTCGACGACGGTCGTCGCGTGGCCGTACCACGTGACAGCGAGTGCCCCCGGGCGCTCCGGCGGCCGCGCCGGCACGACCGGGATCGTGCCGACGACGCGGCCCCGTCCGCGCGCCCGGATCGCGCCGGCGAGGGCGGTGACCAGCACCCGCGCACGGGGCCGTCGGGCCGGCTCGGCCGAGTGGAAGCGGCCGTCGACGAAGTTGGGGGAGTGCTCGACGAAGGGGGCGATCGTGTGCGTCGCCGCGCCCATGCGGTGCACCGCCCGCAGCAGCTCCCGGGCATGGGCCCGCGAGACGGTGGCGGCAACGATCGCGGAGGCGGCCCTGGTCGCCCTCGTCGCCCTGGTGGACGGTCGCGCCGAGGTGGCGAAGGTGCGCATGGGTGCCCCTTTCGACGTGGCGCCGACGAGCCGACGCCCGGCCATTCTCGCCGCAGGGCGCGGTATGCCCCCAACCGGGGGCCTGACCAGATGAGGAGTTCCCTCGCGGCCCGCCGGGACAGGCGCTCCAGACCAGGCCCCCCACGTGGGCTCCGGGGGCGGCATACCCTCGCTCGCATGACGGTTGTCGGTGCCGACGGACGGGCACGGCCCACGTGGGCCGCGACGGACCCCCTGCTGCGCCACTACTACGACACCGAGTGGGGGATGCCGGTCCGCGACGAGCGGGGGCTTTACGAGCGGATCTGCCTCGAGGGCTTCCAGGCCGGCCTGTCGTGGGCGACGATCCTGCGCAAGCGGCCGGCCTTCCGCGCGGCGTTCGCCGACTTCGACCCGGACGTCGTCGCGGGGTTCGGCGACGACGACGTCGAGCGGCTGATGCGCGATCCCGGCATCGTGCGCAACCGCCGCAAGATCGCCGCCACCATCGGCAACGCGCGGGCCACCGTGGCCTTGCGCGACGACGGCGGGCTGGCCCGCCTCGTGTGGTCGTTCCGGCCGGAGGAGACCCCGCGACCCAGCACCCAGGCCGATGTGCCGACCGTGTCGGCCGAGTCCACTGCCCTGTCGAAAGCCTTGCGCCAGAGAGGTTTTGCCTTCGTGGGGCCCACGACGATGCACGCGCTCATGGAGGCCGTGGGCATTCTCGACACCCACCTGGTCGACAGCCACCGCCGGGGCAGCTCGGGCGTCTGGCCGGCCTGAGGCGGTGGCAGTCAGCCGGCCCGGTCGAGCACCGCCCGGGCGGCGTTGTGGCCCGGTATGCCGCTCACCCCGCCTCCGCGCCGCGCGCCGGCGCAGGCGAGGACGAGGCTCGGGTGCGGCGTCTCGACGCCCCAGGTCCCGACCTCGGGAGCCGACTCGGCCCACGGCCACTGGAGGCTGCGGTGGAAGATGTGCCCGCCCGGCAGGCCGACCGACCGCTCCAGGTCGAGCGGCGTCCTCACCTCGAGGCACGGCCGTCCGTGCGCGTCGACCGCGAGGACGTCCCGGATCGGCTCGCCGAGCACCGAGTCGAGCGAGCGCAGGGTGGCCTCGAGGGCGGCAGCCCGGGCACCCTCGGGGTCGTCACGGAAGAGCCGGGCGGGCAGGTGCAGCCCGAAGAGCGTCAGGGTCTGCGCCGCGGAGGCCGCGAGCTGCGGGCCGAGGATGGTCCGGTCGCTCAGCGTGTGGCAGTAGAGCTCGCACGGCACGGGGTCGGGCAGGCGCCCGGCCAGGGCGGCGGCATACGCGGCCTCGAGCTGGCCGTAGCCCTCGTTGACGTGGAAGGTGCCGGCGAAGGCGGCGGCCGGGTCGACCGCCAGGTCCCGCAGCCTCGGGAGCCGGCTCACGACCATGTTGACCTTGAGCTGGCACCCCTCGACGTCCCGCTCCGTCGCCACGGGCCCGGCGCCCGCGGCCTCGAGCAGGCCGGCCAGCGTCGTCGGTGCGCAGCCGGCCACGAGGCTCGCGGCACGGGCTCGCCCGCCGTCCCAGACGACCTCCCCCGTGCCCGGGTCGAGCGCGGTGACCGTGGCGCCGGTCACCACCTGCGCGCCCGCCGCCACGGCCGCCGTCGCGAGCGCGTCGGTGAGCGCGCCCATGCCCCCGACCGGCACGTCCCAGTCACCGGTGCCGCCGCCGATGAGGTGGTAGAGGAGGCACACGTTGGCGCGCAGGTCCGGCCCGGCGAGCGAGGCGAAGGTCCCGATGAGGGCGTCGGTCGCGATGACCCCCCGGACGGTGTCGTCGTCGGTGACCGAGCCGAGCAGGTCCGCGAGCGGGCGGGTCGTGAGGGCGTCGAAGAGCTCGTCGTCGCCGACCCTGGAGCGCATCGCCTCCCTGTCGAGCAGTGGGTCGAGCACGGTGGGGAAGACCCGCCCCGCGAGGCGGGCCATCCGGCCGTAGAAGGCCCGCCAGGCGGCATACGGCTCGTCGCTGCCGGTCACGGCCCGGAACCGCGCCCGCGTCGTGTCCTCGTCCGTGACGTCGACGAGCAGCCCACGGGCCGGGTCGCCGGGCAGGGGCGTGTAGGAGGACCACCGGCGCCGGACGAGCCGCACGTCGAGCTCGAGGTCGGTAAGGATCGGGCGCGGCAACAGCGAGACGAGGTAGGCGTAACGCGAGAGCCGGGCGTCGACGCCGGGGAAGGGGCGCGCGGAGACGGCCGCGCCGCCGACGTGGTCCGCGCGCTCGAGGACGAGGACGCGGCGTCCGGCGCGGGCGAGGTAGGCCGCCGCCGTCAGCCCGTTGTGGCCGGCGCCGATGACGATGTCGTCGTAGGGCACCGGCCCAGCGTAGGCACGGATCTAGGCTGGACCCGAGGCGACGGGGCCGTCCCGCGCCGCGAGGAGGACGACGATGGGCTTTCCCGAGAACGTGCTCGCCGAGGGTGAGCGCGTCGAGCAGGACATCCACCCGCACTGGATGACGGTCCTCGTGCCGACCTTCGTCGGGGTCCTGCTCGTGGCGGGCGCCGTCGTCGCGGCGTGGATCACCCCCGACGACGAGACGGGCAACCGCTTCCAGTGGGTGCTCGTGGCGGTCCTCGTCCTGCTGTCCGTGCCCTTCGTCATCGTGCCCTACCTGCGGTGGCGCACCACCCACTACGTCATCACCACGCACCGCGTCATGGTGCGGCGCGGCATCCTCGGCAAGTCCGGCAAGGACGTCACGCTGTCGAAGATCACCGACGTCTCCTTCGAGCAGTCGCTCCTCGACCGCATCATCAACGCGGGCTCCCTTCGCATCGAGTCGGCGGGCGACAGCCCCGACGAGCTGCTGCGCAACATCCCGCACAGCAACCACGTCCAGCAGGTCATCAACCGGCTCGTCGACCAGGACGACGAGCGTCGCCGCATGGTCACGCAGGCCCGGCAGGCACGCCGGCGGGGCGCTGACGGCGCGTCGGCCGCCGGCCCGGACGGTGCGGCGGGGGCCGGCCCGGAGGGCGCGGCGGGGGCCGGCCCGGAGGGCGTCCCCGGTCCTTGACGCATCCGCGGTTCCCGGCGAGGGTTCGGGTCATGACCTCCTCCTCCGACGTCACCGACGCCTACCGGGCAGCCCGGGACCGGCTGCTCGAGCTGCGCACCGACTACGCCGCGGCGCGGCGCGAGTTCGCCTTTCCCGACGTGGGCAACCGCTTCAACTGGGCGGTCGACTGGTTCGACGCCATCGCGCGAGGCAACGACAGGCCCGCGCTGACGATCGTCGAGCAGGCCGACGGCGGCCCGGAGCCCGTGCAGTCGTGGAGCTTCGAGCAGCTCGCGAAGCGGTCGGACCAGGTGGCGGCGTGGCTGGCGTCGCACGGGGTATGCCGCGGGGACTCGGTGCTGCTCATGCTCGGCAACCAGGTCGAGCTCTGGGAGTCGATGCTCGGGGTGATGAAGCTCGGCGCGGTCATCCTGCCGACGACGACCGCGGCCGGCCCCGGCGACCTCGCGGACCGGGTCGAGCGGGGTCAGGCCCGGGCGGTCGTCGCGAACGCCGGGGACACGCACAAGTTCGACGACGTGCCCGGTGACTTCCTGCGCGTCGCCGTGACGGGCGGCGGCGCCGGCCGGGACGCGTGGGGCACCGGCCTGCCGCAGGGCTGGGCCGACTACTCGGCGGCATACGACCTCGTGGTGCCCCCCGCGGAGCACCCGGGAACCGGTCCGGACGACCGGTTGCTCCTCTACTTCACGTCGGGGACCACGAGCCGGCCGAAGCTCGTCGAGCACACGCAGCGCTCCTACCCGGTCGGGCACCTGTCGACGATGTACTGGCTCGGCCTGCGCCCCGGGGACGTCCACCTCAACATCTCCTCGCCGGGCTGGGCCAAGCACGCGTGGTCGTGCTTCTTCGCGCCGTGGATCGCCGAGGCGACCGTCTTCATGTACAACTCCACGCGCTTCGACCCGGCCGCGCTCCTGCGGGTGCTGCGCGCGCACGAGGTCACCTCGATGTGCGCCCCGCCCACGGTGTGGCGCATGCTCATCAAGGCCGACCTGAGCGGCGGGCCGGGCTCGCTGCGTGAGGTGATCGGCGCCGGGGAACCGCTCAACCCGGAGGTCATCGCGCAGGTCGAGCGCGCGTGGGGGCTCACCATCCGCGACGGCTACGGGCAGACCGAGATGACGGCGGCCGTGGGCAACACGCCGGGATCCCCGGTCAAGCCCGGCTCGATGGGCCGCCCGCTCCCGGGGGTGCCCGTCGTCCTGGCCGACCCCCAGACGGGCCAGCGCCTTACCAGCCCCGACCGTGACGGCACGGTGGAGGGCGAGATCTGCCTCGACCTGTCCGAGTCCCCGGTGCCGCTCATGACCGGCTACCAGGGGGACGAGACCCGCAACGCCGAGGCCATGGCGGGGGGCCTCTACCACACCGGCGACGTGGCGGCGATGGACGCCGACGGCTACCTCACCTACGTCGGTCGCACGGACGACATCTTCAAGGCGAGCGACTACAAGATCAGCCCGTTCGAGCTCGAGTCGGTCCTCATCGAGCACCCTGCGGTCGCCGAGGCGGCCGTCGTGCCTGCCCCCGACCCGGTCCGGCTCGCCGTGCCCAAGGCCTACATCGCGCTCGCGCCGGGCTACGAGCCGGTCGAGGACGTCGCCCGGGCCATCCTCGCGCACGCCCGGGAGAAGCTCGCGCCGTGGCAGCGGGTGCGCCGTCTCGAGTTCTTCGAGCTGCCCAAGACGATCTCGGGCAAGATCCGCCGGGTGGAGCTGCGCGCCCGGGAGACCGAGCTCAACGCGGGCACCACGGCGCGCCCGGAGCTGGAGTGGCGCGACGACCAGTTCCCCGAGCTGCGTGCCTGACGCGCGGAGCGAGGTGCCCGATGTGGGCCGTGGTCATCACGAAATGCCCAGGTAGGGGCTATATCGCGTACGGCCTGCCAGATCAGCACCCACGATATGGATCACGCCCGGCGGGGCGGTCAGTCCTGCGGGTGGATGACCGACTTGATCGCCTGGGGGTCGCGGCGTGCGGCGGTGAGCGCGTCGGCCGTCCTGCCCAGCGGGAAGTGGCCCGTCACCAGGCTGTCGAGGTCGACCGCACCGGTCGCGGCCAGGTTGATCGCCGTGGGCCACGTGTTGGCGTAGCGGAACGTCCCCGTGACGGTGAGCTCGCGCTCCTGGAGAAGCGACAGGGGCAGGGTCAGGTCGTCGCCGCCCATGCCGACGAGCACCGCCCGGCCGGCCGGCGCCAGAGCCGCCAAGGCCGCGCGGGTCGTGCCCGGGTGCCCCGAGCACTCGAGCAGGACCCGGGGCCGGACCGGCTCGGTGGTGCGGTCGATGGCGGTGTCGCCGGCCGGCTCCTGGGAGAGGTCTCGGGTCCGGGTCGCGCCGAGCCGCCGAGCGACGGCGAGCCGCTCGGCGTTGATGTCCCACACGGTCACGTCGGTGGCTCCCGAGGCGCGGGCGGCCTGCAGGGCCGCCAGGCCCACGGGTCCGGCGCCGGTCACGAGGACGGCGTCCCCTGCCGTGACCTGCCCCTTCTGGCAGGCCCAGATGGCGACCGAGAGCGGCTCGAGCAGTGCCGCCGCCGCGTCACTGACGTCGTCGGGGACGGCGTGCGCGAAGGCGGAGTGCACGACGACGAGCTCGGCCAGCGACCCGTCGATCGGCGGCGTCGCGTGGAACGACATCCGCGGGCACAGGTTGTAGCGCCCGGCGAGGCACTCGGGGCAGGTGAAGTCGGGTCGGCCCGGCTCGATGGACACCCGCTGGCCGACCCGGCGCGGGTCCACCCCGTCCCCGACGGCCTCGATGACGCCGGCCGCCTCGTGCCCGAGGACGAGCGGCGCGTCGACCACGTAGCTGCCGATCCGTCCGTGCTCGTAGTAGTGCACGTCGGACCCGCACACCCCGACTGCGAGGACGCGGACCAGGACCTCGTCGGCTCCCGGCCTGGGGTCGGTCCGGCGTTCGACGTGGATGGTTCCGGGCTCGGTGAGGACAGCGGCACGCATGGGAAGGCTCCTGCTCGGTGGTTGGTGATGGTTGCGGGGCATGCTGATGGGCCGGCCCCCTGGAAGATCAGCAGGCTGATCAACTGGCTGATCAACTGGCATCTGGGGTCGCCAGGGCAGCATGGCGTGCCAGTTGATCAGCCAGTTGATGCCGGTGGGCCGACGCGCCTCGCGGCTGTGGCCGGCCGGTGGGCCCAACGGGTGCCGGGGGCTCAGCGGCCGCGGCTCTCCCGCCAGGACTCGAGCGTCGCCCGGGCTCCCTGCTCGTGCAACGAGTTCAGCGCCCGCGTGTAGGCCGCGGTGAACCGGTCCTCGTCGACGAGACCGCCGAAGAAGTCGCGGTTCCTCAGGAACGCCAGCGGGTCCTCCGCCTGGGCTGCCGCCGCCGCCATGACCGTGTCCTTGAAGCGGTCGACCACCTCGATCGGGGCACCCTGCTCGTCCCGCCCCTCGGCATACCTCGCCCACGACGCGACGACCAGCGCCGAGCAGTCGATCTCGCCACCGGAGCGCAGGTTCTCGAGGATCACCGGGACCAGCCACTTCGGGATGCGGTCGGAGCTCTCGGCACACAGTCGCGCGAGGGTGTCGCGCACCTCCGGGTTGGCGAACCGGTGGATGAGCTCGTGACGGTAGGCGTCGAGGTCGACCCCCGGCACCTCCGGCAGCGTGGGGCTGCCCTCGCGCTCCATGTAGGCGAGCAGGAACTCGACGAAGAGCGGGTCCTGGCACACCTCGTGCGCGTAGCGGTAGCCGGCGAGGTAGCCGAGGTAGCACAGCGCCTGGTGACTGGCGTTGAGCAGGCGCAGCTTCATCAGCTCGTAGGGGACGACGTCCTCGACGAGCTGCACCCCGACGCGGGCGAGGTCCGGGCGCCCCGTGGGGAAGTGGTCCTCGAGGACCCACTGCGTGTAGGGCTCGCACACGACCGGCCAGGCGTCGACGACGCCGGTCGTCTCCGCCAGGCGCGTGATGTCGTCCGGGGACGTCACCGGGGTGATCCGGTCGACCATGCAGTTGGGGAAGGGCACCGCGTCCTGCATCCACGCCGCCAGCTCGGGGTCCTGCTGGCGGGCGAAGGCGAGGATCATCTTCCGGGCGACGTCGCCGTTTCCCGGCAGGTTGTCGCACGACATGACGGTGAAGGGCGCGATCCCCTTGGCCCGTCGGGCCCGCAGCGCGGCGGTGATGAACCCGAACACGCTGCGGGGAGCAGACCCGCCGGCGACGTCGGCCTGCAGCGACTCGTCGGAGGGGTCGAACTCCCCGGTCACCTGGTTGACGTGGTAGCCGCCCTCGGTGATGGTCAGCGAGACGATGCGGGTCCCGGGGTCGGCCATCCGGTCCACGACGTGCTGCGGGTCGTCGGGGGCGTAGAGGTAGTCGACGATGGAGCCGACGACCCGAGGCTCGAGCCGTCCGTCGGGGTGCTTGACGACGAGCGTGTAGAGGCAGTCCTGCGCCTCCATGGCCTCCTTCATGCGCCGGTCCCCGGGCATCGTGCCGACGCCGCAGATGCCCCAGTCGAGGTCGTGGCCGTCGTTCATGAGCTGGTCGAGGTACATCGCCTGGTGCGCCCGGTGGAAGCCGCCGACGCCGAAGTGCACGATGCCGACGGTGACCTTCGACCGGTCGTATGCCGGGACGGCCACCCGCTCGCGGATGGTCGCGAGCCGGTCGGTGCCGAGTGGGATCGCCTCAGTCACCGGACGGCTCCCATCGACAGGCCCTGCACGAGCTTGTCCTGGGCGGCGAAGCCCGCGATGAGCACCGGCAGCGACACGACGAGCGACGCGGCGCAGACCTTGGCCAGGAAGAGGCCCTGGCTGGTGACGAACCCGGTGAGGAACACCGGGGCCGTCCCGGCGACCGTGCCGGTCAGCACGCGCGCGAAGAGCAGCTCGTTCCAGCTGAAGATGAAGCAGATCAGCGCTGCCGCGGCGATGCCGGGCATGACCACCGGGGCGATGACGCTGCGCATGGTCCTCGCCACCCCGGCGCCGTCGACCTGGGCGGCCTCGAGGATCTCGGTGGGCACCTCGGCGAGGAAGGACCGCAGCATCCACACCGCGATGGGCAGGTTCATCACGGTGTAGAAGATGACGAGCAGCCAGATGTTGTCGAGCAGGTTGACCTGCTGGGCGAAGAGGTAGATCGGCAGCAGGCCCGCCACGACGGGCAGGAACTTGGTGGACAGGAAGAAGAAGAGCACGTCCGTCCACTTGCGGACCGGCCGGATGGACAGGGCGAAGGCCGCCGGGAAGGCGAGCAGGATCACGAGGACGGTCGAGACGATGCTGGCCGTGGCGGAGTTGATGAGGGGCGGCCACGGGTTGGAGCTGAGGAAGGCCTCGTAGCCCTCGGTGCTGAGCGGCGCGAAGAACGAGGGCGGGTTCGTGGCGGCATCCACCTCCTTGTGGAGCGACGTGAGCACCATCCACAGGACGGGGGAGACGAACAGCAGGCCCACCACCCACGCCAGCAGGCCGAGCAACGGGCTGCCGGCGCGGCGTGGTTTGCGGGTCGCGGCCGGGCGCGCGCCCACCGACTCGGTCATGGTGCTACTCATCGCGTCTCCTCCTTGAAGAGGCTGAAGACCGTCCGCAGCGCGAAGGTGGCGACGACGATCGTGGCGATCACGACGATGACGCCCGCGGCGGAGGCGAGGCCGTAGTCGTGGGCCGTGTAGAAGGTCTGGTAGATGTAGTAGGGCAGGTTGGCCGTGCCGAGGCCGCCGGAGGTGATCGTGAAGACGTGGTCGAAGTTCTGGACCACGTAGATCGTCCCGAGCAGCCCCGCCAGCTCGATGTACTGGCGCAGGTGCGGCAGGGTCATGTGGCGGAAGATCTGCCACGCGCTGGCACCGTCCATGCGGGCCGCCTCCACGACGTCGAGGGGCCGGCTCTGCAGGCCCGCCAGCAGGATGAGCATCATGAACGGAGTCCACTGCCAGACGAGGGCGAAGATGATCGCCAGCACGGGATACCGGCCGATCCAGTCGACCTGCGGCGCGCTCTCGCCGAACACGCCCTTGAGCAGGCCGTTGAAGAGGCCGTAGTTGGGGTTGTAGAGCGCGTGCTTCCACAGCAGGGCGGCGGCCACCGGCACGATGAGGAAGGGCGTGATCATCATCGTGCGCACGATGCCGCGCCCCAGGAACTTCCGGTCGAGCAGCAGCGCGATGGCGAGGCCGAGGAGGAGCGAGATGGCCACCACGCCCAGCGTCAGCACGACCGTCATGAAGATGGCACGCCGTGCGTCAGGGTCCGACAGCACCGTGACGAAGTTGTCGATCCCGGCGAAGCGGCGGCGGTCGGGGTAGTAGGCGTTCCACTGCAGGAACGACACGACGATGGTGACGACGAACGGCAGCTGCGTGACGACGACGACGAGCAGCAGTGCGGGCAGCAGGGGTGCCCGCCTCGCCCAGTCTCCTGAGCGAAGCAGGGCCCCCCGCTTGGCCGCACCCGGCGCCGTGGCGGGCGTGGCGGACATCGTCGGCTACTTCTTGTAGTTCTTCGCCACGGTCTCGGCCTGGGCCTGGCCCTGGTCGAGGGCCTGGTCCACCGTCATCTGGCCCGCGATGGCGGAGGAGACGTACTGGCTCACCTTGGTCCCGAGGTCCGGGAACTCCGGGATGTCGACGAACTGGATGCCGGGCGCCGGCCTGGGCTGCGCGCCCGGGTTGTTCGGGTCGACGGACTCGATGGCGCTCTTGGTCGGCTCCGCGAAGGCGGCGGCGGCCTTGGTGTACTCGGCGTTGGTGTACGTCGAGGCCCGCTTGCCGGCGGGCACGCGCGACCACCCGAGCTGCTTGCCCACGAGCTCCTCGTACTCCTTGCTGGAGGCCCAGGAGATGAACTTCCACGCGGCGTCCTTGCGCTGGCTCTTCTGCTGCACGGCCCATGCCCAGGTGTAGAGCCAGCCCGAGCTCTTGGTCACCTTGACCGGCGCGGGCGCGTAGCCGAGCTTGCCCTTGACGGGCGAGTCGGTGGCCTCAAGGGACCCGGCGGCGCTCGTCGCGTCGTACCACATGGCCGTCTTGCCCTGGGTGACGTTGTTGAGGCACTCGGTGAACCCGGCCTGCGGGGCGCCCGCCTCACCGTGGGCCTTGACGAGGTCGACGTAGAAGTTCACGGCGGCCTTGAACTCGGGCGCGTTGACCTTGGGGGTCCAGTCCTTCTCGAACCACGTGCCGCCGAAGGTGTTGACCACGGTCGTGAGGGGGGCGAAGACCTGGCCCCACCCGGGCTGGCCGCGCAGGCAGATCCCCTTCATCCCCGGCTGTGCCCCGTCGAGCTTGGCGGCCAGCTCGGCGACCTGGTCCCACGTGGGGTTCGCCGGCATGGTCAGGCCCTTGGCCTGCAGGAGGTCCTTGCGATACATGAGGAACGACGACTCGCCGTAGAACGGCTCGCCGTAGACCTTGCCGTCCACCGACAGCGCCGTCGTCATCGGCTTGAGGACGTCGTCCTGGTTGAACGCGGTGTCCTTGCTGACGTAGGACGTCAGGTCGGCCACCCACCCGTTCTTGGCGTAGATCGGGATCTCGAAGTTCGACAGCGAGGCCACGTCGTACTGGCCGGCCTGGCTCGAGAACTCCTGGCTCGTCTTGTCGCGGAGGTCGTTCTCCGGCAGGACGGTGAAGTTGACCTTGATCCCGGTCTGCTTGGTGAAGTTGTCGGCGGTCAGCTTCTGCAGGTCGACCATCTGCGGGTTGTTGACCATGAGGACGCTGACGGAGTCTCCCGCGCCGCCGGTGCCGCCGCCGCTGCTCGAGCCGCCTCCGGCTCCGGAACAGGCGCTGAGACCCACGGCCGCGACCGTCGCCCCGGCAACCACCGTGGCCCACTTCTTTCGGGACATCTACTAACTCCTCGTCGAGTTCGTCGGGGCGTTTACGCTCATTTGAGCGACGCCGTACACATATGATTACAGTGGGTGGTGCACCGCCCTGTCAACCGCGATGCCAAGGTGTGATCGGACCGAGATGCAAGGACCTGACCCATGACCGTGACCCCGGGCCCAGCGGAGCTCGTCCTGGCCGCCGAGGTGGCGCGCCGCTACTACCTGCACGACCAGCGCAAGGTCGACATCGCCGCGTCGCTGGGGATCAGCCGGTTCAAGGTGGCCCGGCTCCTCGAGGAGGCCCGCGCCAGCGGGCTCGTGCGCATCGAGATCGTCAACCAGTGGCACATCGAGAGCGAGCTGTCGGTCCGGCTGCGCGAGGCCCTGGCCCTGCGCAACTGTGTCGTCGTCGAGACGGAGGAGGATCCCTCGGTGGCCCGCGCCGCGGTGGGCCGGGCCGGGGCGGCGCTCCTCTCGGAGGTCATCGGCCCCCACGACGTGCTCGGTATGCCGTGGGCCCGGTCGGTGAGCGCCATGGTGCACGCGCTCACGCAGCTGCCCCGGGTGCCCGTCGTCCAGCTCAGCGGGTCGCAGGTCGTCGCCGGGGGCGAGAGCCCGGTCGACATGGTCCGGGCGGCGGCGCGGCTCTCCGGAGGCGACGCCTACGTCTACTTCGCCCCCTTGGTCCTCGACGATGCAGCGAGCGCCCGGGTGCTGCTTCGTCAGCCCGCCGTGTCGGCCGCGATGGCCCAGGTGCCGCGCGTGACCATCGCCGCCATCGGCATCGGCGGGTGGGGGCCGGGCCGCTCCACCATCTACGACGCCGTCTCGGAGGGCACCCGCGCCGCCGTCGCGCGGGCCGGTGCGGTGGGCGAGGCCCTGGGCATCTTCTTCGACTCCGAGGGCGCCCCGCTGCACACGGAGCTCAGCGACCGGATGGTGACGATCACCGCCGACGCCCTGCGCGGCATCCCGGAGGTCATCGGCCTCGTGTCCGGGGTCGACAAGGCGACGGCGGTCCTTGCGGCGGCGCGCGGACCGCTCGTCAGCAGCCTCGTGGTGGACTCGGGCCTCGGCAGGGAGCTGCTGCGGCTGGCGGGTGGGTGAGCGCTCAGGGGCCGGTGCTCGGCGGGGTCGGCCCGTTGGCCGGTGGCGCCGTGACGACCCTGCGGGAGGTCGGCTCGAGCCGGCTGCAGGTGCGCTGCTCCCCGGCCGGTGCCGCATCGGCCGCGCCCCCGCCGGCCGCGGGCGCCGGGGCGGCGGGCAGGGGGTCGATGGTCGCGCCGTTGACGACCTGGACGGTGTCGTAGGCAGGCCGTCCCTCGAGCAGGTTGCGGTAGGTGTAGCGGGTGAGCTGGGTCAGGGTGCACCGCGAGCCGAAGGTCGCGACGTCGAAGGCGTACGGCTGCCCGGTCAGCTCCGCCCCGTCCCGCTCGACGAAGTGCGACACGACGCCGCCGCCGGTGAACGTGCCGACCTGGATCCGGTGGCCCTCGACCGCGGCCGAGTGCATGTGCCCGTGGACGAGGATCCGGCCACGGTCGACCTGCTCGGCGGCATACGGCTCGTGCGTGACGACCAGGTCGGGCTCGGGCTCGCCCGCCATGGCGCGGTTGAAGGCCTCGACCGCGGGCCGCTCCTTGCCGCGCGGGTCCTGGTTGTCGTCGCCGAAGTACCGCGGGTCCCCCACGCCGGTGATTCGCAGCCCGTGGAAGCCGAGCTCGGTGAAGCGACCCTCGGCGTCCTGCAGGAGCACGACGTTGGGGATCCGCGCCATGCGGGTGAGCACCGCGCGGTCATCGGGGGCAGCCGCGTCGTGGTTGCCGCGCACGAAGATGTAGGGCACGCCGAGGGACGCGATCCCGCGGAACACGCCGGCCGCCTCGCCCTCCGTGACCCGCCCGAAGTTGAGCAGGTCGCCGGCGTCGATGACGGCGTCGACCTGCTCCTCGGCGATGATGGTGCGCATCAGGGAGTACTGGTTGGCACCGTGCACGTCGGAGACGAGCAGGAACCGCGCGGCCACCGGCTGGCTCAGCTCGCCGGGCACGAACTTCTCCTGCAGCGCCTGGGAGACGGCGAGCAGGTTGCGCAGGTAGGGCGTGGCCTGCGCGGCCCGGGCCTCCAGGCCGGCGAGCATCCCCGCGTTGCGCTGGACCGTGCCGAGCACGCCGGTCGTGCTGTATGCCGCGAACCGGCTCGGCGAGTACGTCAGGGCGGTGCTCGCGCCCGTCAGGAGGCAGGTGGCCGCGACGGCGCTGCCGACGACGACGACGTGGTGGCGCACGGGCAGGCGGCGCCGCGCGTAGTGCGCCGACACGGACAGGGCCGCGGCGACGAGCAGCGCCCCGACCACGAACCGGGCCCCCACGCCGATGCCCGCGCTGCGGATCGCGGCGGAGAGCTCCTCTCCGGAGGGCTGCAGCGTCCGCACGCTCACCCCGCTGCGGGTGATCAGGTCGGTGATGCCCTCGCGCACCGAGACCGCCACGTCGAGACCCGGCGCGACGAGGGGGGAGAGGAACGCGACGTCCACGTCGCCGATGATCGTCGGCGCGTGCAGCACCGGGGTGCGCCCGGGCACGGGGTCGAGGCGCAGGACGGCCTGGTAGTGGGTCGTGTGCACGACGGTCGGCGCGAGGTTGGTCGCCGCGACGCCGCCGAGGTAGCAGGCGACGACGACGAGCAGCCACCGCCCGAGCTGCCCGGCCGGCGCCCGCAGCGCTCGCAGGGCCGGGAGCCGCGGGCGCGGGACCCGACGCGGGATCAGAGGTACTGGCCCGTCGGGCCGGGCTCCCGGCCGGTCGGCGGGTGCATCCCCGGCGGCTGTCCGTGGGAGGCGCCGGCGCCCGGCGGCAGCGCCCGCATCTGCTGCAGCTGCTGCTGGGCCGCCATCTGCTGCGCGACGAGGGCCGTCTGGATGCCGTGGAAGAGGCCCTCGAGCCAGCCGACGAGCTGGGCGTGGGCGATCCGCAGCTCCGGGTCGCTCGGCGAGTCGTCGCTGAACGGCAGCGCGATGCGGTCGAGCTCCTCGACGAGCTCGGGCGCGAGGCCGTCCTTGAGCTCCTCGATGGAGCGGTGGTGGATGTCGGCGAGGCGGCGCCGGCCCGCCTCGTCGAGCGGGGCGCCCCGGACCTCCTCGAGCAGCTGCTTGATCATCGACCCGATCCGCATGACCTTGGCCGGCTCCTCGACGAGCTCGGCCGGGTTGGTGCGCTCCCGCTCGTCGCCGTCCTGCCGGTCCCGCCCGTCCTGCGCGTCCCGGTCGGGCGTGGTGGCGACGCCCATGCCCTCCGGCGTCACGACGACGAAGCGGGGGTCAGAATCACCGGGCGACTGCCCGGTGACGCTCCCCGGCCGGCGCCCGTGCTGCTCGCTGTGGTCATCCGTCATGCAGCCCATCCTGCCTCACCGGCCCGGCTGCCAGGGAAGCCGGTGACCTGCCGGGTCCTGCCTACCGGCGGCCCGCCGTGGCGAACCACGGGTGGTGCAGGTCGTGGTAGGACACGTCCTGCATCAGGCCGTTCAGCTCCTCCATCTGCCCGCGCATCTCCTCGGGCAGCTCGAGCTGCTCGCCCCTGCGTGCCTCCTCCTCGGTGCGGAACGCGACCGTCTGGGTGAAGAAGCCGTCCTGGTCGATGGCGACGGTGCCGCCGATGATCTCCGGGCGCGCCTCGTGCAACGTCTCCATCGGCTGGGACATGAAGGCGCGGAACCGCTCCGGGTCGGAGAGGCGGCCCTGGATGACCTGCACGAACCCGGCGTCGTCGGCGCCGCCGTCGAGCATGAGCACGACGTCCTCGCAGTCGTGGAAGGTCACCTCGCCGTCGAAGCAGTCGGCCGTCTCCTCCCACCAGGCGCCCTGCTCGGGGCGCCTCGAGTTGCGCTCGGCGGACTCGCGGGAGTCGAAGCGGACGACGCCGATGAACTCGCCGTCGTCGGTGACGCCGTACGTCCCGCCGAGGAACCCCTCGGCGCCCGCCTCGAGCGTCTCACGCCACCGGTCCATCTGCCGGTGCAGCCGGTCCACGTCCCGGCACTTGCCCTGGATGATCTGGATGAACACCTCATCCCTCCTCGCACTCGAGGGCCGCTTCCTACGTGAAGTGGTCCACCTGTCGACGTTACGCCGGCTCGCGCGGGACGTCACCAGCCCACGTCACCGGCGGGAGCCGACGGCGCCCGACCCGGGTGCCTTGGTCCGGTCTGGCCGGAAGATCCCCGCCGCCAGCACGACGACGGCCACTCCCAGGGCGGTGCCGGCCGTGTTGGCGAGGACGTCGCTCGGCGCGCAGAGCCGGTTGGTGGCGACGGCCTGCCACAGCTCGGTGAGGACACTGGTCGCCAGCCCGCACCCGACGGCGAGCCACCGACGACGCTGCGCGACGAGGGCGACGGCGACGCCGAGCGGGACGTAGAGGGCGACGTTGGGCAGCAGGTCGGTCCGCACGAGCCACCGGCTGAGCTCGTCGACCGGCGAGGGCCCGAGGACGCAGGAGCGCACCTGGCTCACGGCGTCGGGGCGCAGGTGCGCGGCATACCGAGCGGCCGGGAGCCAGCTCATCGTCGCGACGAAGAGCACCGGCTCGGTCACGAGCGCCGTCTGGACGCGGCTGAGGCCCTCTGCGCGCAGGACGAGGACCACGGCGAGCGACAGGACGAGCAGGAGGTATGCCGTGAAGCCGCCTCCGTGCCGCACCTGGCGGAAGAACGCCGTCGCGTTGACCGAGCCGGCCACGGCCACGGCCACGGTGAGCAGGGCCCCTCCCGCGAGCGCCGACACGCGCCGCGGCACGCCGGCACGCCGGTGCAGCTCGGCCGACGCGAGCGCGACGAAGGTCAGGCCGAGCACGATGCAGCCGAGCTGGGCGGCAAGCGTCGACATGGCGGTGGCGCCGGGGCGGGGTGCGGAGGCCGTCGGCCGGGGCTCAGGTGGTCAGGAGGATCTTGCCGATGTGCGTGGAGGCCTCCATCTGCCGGTGCGCCTGCGCCGCGTCGGCGAGCGGATACCGGGACGAGACCACCGGACGGACGTCGCCGGACTCGAGGAGCGGCCACACGTGCTCGCGCACGGCGGCGACGATGGTGGCCTTCTCGGCCGCGGGCCGGGCGCGCAGCGACGTCGCGATGACCGCCGCGCGCTTGGCGAGGAGGACCCCCAGGTCGAGCTCGGCGCGGCGGCCGCCCATGAGCCCGATGACGACGAGGCGGCCACTGACCGCGAGGAGGTCGACGTTGCGGGCGAGGTACTTCGCGCCCATGTTGTCGAGGATGACGTCGGCGCCGTGGCCCTTGGACGCGGAGCGGACCACGTCGACGAAGTCCTCGTCGCGGTAGTTGACGAGCGTCTCGGCGCCGAGCTCCCGGCATACCTCGAGCTTCTCCGGGCTGCCCGCGGTGACGGCCACGTGCGCGCCGACCGCCTTGGCGAGCTGGATGGCTATGGTGCCGATGCCCGAGCCGCCGCCGTGGACGAGGAAGTGCTGGCCGGGCTGGAGGTTGGCCGTGAGGAAGACGTTGGACCACACGGTGCACGTGACCTCGGGCAGGGCCGCGGCGTCCTCGAGCGAGACGCCGGCGGGCACGGGCAACAGCTGCCCGGCGGGGACCACGACCTGCTCGGCGTAGCCGCCGCCGTCGAGCAGCGCACACACCTCGTCACCGACGTGCCAGCCGTCGACGCCCTCGCCGAGCGCGGCGATCCGGCCGCTCACCTCGAGGCCGGGCAGCTCGGAGGCGCCGGGTGGCGGCGGGTAGAGGCCCTGGCGCTGCATGATGTCGGCGCGGTTGAGCCCCGCGGCGACGACGTCGACGAGGACCTGGCCCGGGCCGACCGTGGGGGCCGGCACGTCGGCGAGGACGAGGGCGTCAGCCTCCCCGGCCTCGGGAATGGTGATGGCACGCATGGCCCCACCCTAGGTGGCGGGCTGGCCGACTCCCTCGAGGAGCTTCGCCTCGCCGGCGCTGGCGCCGGCGCCAGGCACGCGTGCGGCGAGGGCTCGCCGGCGGTGGACCAGGGGGCGCTCCCCAGCTCGCACGGTGCGGGTCCTGCGGGCGCCCCGGGACACGGTGCTGGGCGGGCTGAGCCGACGGGCGATGTCGTCGGCGGCCGCCCGGACCCGCACGACGAGCGCGGTCACCTGCGCCTCGTCGGACTCCGCCGACCGGAAGGTCACCGCCACCGCCGCCAGGGGCCGCCGGGCCCGGTCGAGGACCGCCACGGCGACGGAGGACAGCTCGGGGGTCACGGTGCCGTCCTCGCGGGCGTAGCCGTCGGTGCGGGTCCGGGCGATCACCGTGCGCAGCTCGGCGAGCGACCTCGGCCCGATGCCGTTCCGCTGGGCGAAGCAGTCGCGGTCGGGATAGAGCGCCCGCAGCTGGGTGGCGTGCAGCCCGGCGAGCATCGCGATGCCGCTCGCCGTCAGGTGCGCCGGGAGGCGCACGCCGACGTCGGTGACGAGCGTGGGTTGGCCGGGGGCCCGCTCCTCGAGGAGGTAGACGACGTCGCGGCCGTCGAGCGTGGCGAAGTGGGCGTTGCGGCCCGTCTGGTCGACGAGCCGCCGCACCGGGGTGCGGGCGAGCCGGGCGAGCGGCGCCTGGCGCTGGTAGGCCGACCCCAGCTCGTAGGCGGCCTGGCCCAGCCCGAAGCGGCGCTCCTCGACGTAGTGGGTGACGTAGCCGCGGGCGTGCAGCACCTTGAGGAGGTGGTAGACCGACGAGCGCGGGAGGCACAGGTCGCGGGCGATGGCGGCGGCGGGCAGGGGCTCCGCATGTCGGGACAGGTGCTCCAGGACGTCCAGAGCGTTCCCGGCGGCAGGTGCATTGGACACGCGCGCCCCCTTTCCGTCGATGTGTCCCCGATTCGATGGTAGGACCCGACGCGGCGCGGAGGAAGGCGCGCGACTGTCTCGCATCCCAGACGGAAGTGCTCCTGGCGGCCGGGCTGCCCGCTTCCGGGCGAGGTTTGATGGGCGTATGACGACCCCACCCGCCGTCTGTGTCGGCACCGGCCCGCTCAGCTTCGCCGATGTCGTCGCGGTGGCGCGACACGGCGCCCCCGTGTCGATCGACCCGAGGGCACGGGACGAGATCCGGCGCAGCCGCACCGTCATCGAGGCGCTCGCCGACGACGTGGCCCCTCACTACGGCGTCTCGACCGGCTTCGGCGCCCTCGCCACCCGGTCCATCCCGCCGCTGCTGCGGGGAGCGCTGCAGCACAGCCTCGTCCGCTCCCACGCCGCGGGCAGCGGTCCTGAGGTGGAGCGGGAGGTGGTGCGAGCGCTGCTGCTGCTGCGCCTGTCGACGCTCGCGACGGGCCGCACCGGTGTCCGGCCCGAGACCGCCGAGGCGTATGCCGCGCTGCTGTCGGCGGGGATCACCCCGGTGGTCCACGAGTACGGCTCCCTCGGCTGCTCCGGCGACCTCGCCCCGCTGGCGCACTGCGCGCTCGCGGTGACGGGCGAGGGGCCGGTCCGGCGGGCCGACGGGAGCCTCACCGACGCGGCGACCGCCCTGCGGGAGAGCGGCATACGGCCGGTGCAGCTGCGGGAGAAGGAGGGGCTCGCCCTCGTCAACGGCACGGACGGGATGCTCGGGATGCTCGTCCTCGCCGTCGAGGACCTGCGCTCGCTGCTCACGGTGGCAGACGTCACGGCGGCCATGAGCGTCGAGGCCCTGCTCGGCACCGACGACGTCTTCGCGGCGGACCTGCAGGCCCTGCGGCCGCACCCGGGCCAGGCGCTCTCGGCGGCCAATCTGCGGGCGCTGCTGCGGGACAGCGGGATCCGCGCCTCGCATCGCACGGCCGAGTGCACGCGGGTGCAGGACGCCTACTCGCTGCGGTGCGCGCCGCAGGTGGCCGGCGGCGCCCGCGACACCGTCGAGCACGCCGCGCGGGTGGCCGGCTGGGAGCTCGCGGCGGCCGTCGACAACCCGGTCGTCACGGTGGACGGACGGGTCGAGTCCAACGGCAACTTCCACGGCGCGCCGCTGGCCTACGTCCTCGACTTCCTCGCCATCGTCGCCGCCGACGTCGCGAGCATGTCGGAGCGGCGCACCGACCGCTTCCTCGACCCCGCCCGCAACCACGGGCTGCCTGCCTTCCTCGCCACGGACCCCGGCGTCGACAGCGGGCACATGATCGCGCAGTACACCCAGGCCGCGATCGTCTCGGAGCTCAAGCGGCTCGCCGTCCCCGCCAGCGTCGACTCCATCCCCAGCTCGGCGATGCAGGAGGACCACGTGTCGATGGGGTGGTCGGCCGCGCGCAAGCTGCGGCGCAGCATCGACGGCCTGACGCGGGTGCTCGCCGTCGAGCTGCTGACGGCCGCCCGGGGCATCGAGCTGCGGGCGCCGCTCGAGCCGGCCCCCGCCACTCGGGCCGTCGTCGCCGCGCTGCGCGCGCACGTGCCCGGCCCGGGACCGGACCGGTTCCTCGCCCCGGAGATCGAGGCGGCCGTCGAGCTCGTCAGGTCGGGGCGGGCGGTCGAGGCGGCGCAGACCGTGACCGGCCCGCTGCGCTGACGACCCCCCTGCCCCCATCCCCCCTTCCCCACCCCCCTTCCCGATTCGAGGTATTCGCCGACCGCGGGCGGTCGCCGATGACCTCGAACGGCGCGGCCCAGACGAAGGAAGAAGGAGCTCGACATGGAAGGCGCACGACCCGTCCGCGCACCGCGCGGCACCACCCTGACCGCGCGGTCGTGGGCCACCGAGGCCCCGCTGCGGATGCTCATGAACAACCTCGACCCCGACGTCGCCGAGCGTCCCGACGACCTCGTCGTCTACGGCGGCACGGGACGGGCGGCGCGGGACTGGCGCTCCTTCGACGCCATCGTCCGGACCCTGACGACCCTCGAGCGCGACGAGACGATGCTCGTCCAGTCCGGCCGGCCGGTCGGGGTCTTCCGCACCCACGAGTGGGCACCCCGGGTGCTCATCGCCAACTCCAACCTCGTCGGGGACTGGGCCACGTGGCCGGAGTTCCGCCGGCTCGAGCACCTCGGCCTGACGATGTACGGCCAGATGACGGCCGGCTCGTGGATCTACATCGGCACGCAGGGCATCGTGCAGGGCACCTACGAGACCTTCGCCGCCGTCGCCGACAAGAGGTTCGGCGGCACGCTCGCGGGCACGCTCACGCTGACCGCCGGCTGCGGTGGCATGGGCGGCGCGCAGCCGCTCGCGGTGACCCTGAGCGGCGGGGCGTGCCTCATCGTCGACGTCGACCCGGCGCGGCTGCGGCGGCGCGTCCTGCACCGCTACCTCGACGAGGTGGCGGACGACCTCGACGACGCGGTGACCCGGGCGGTGCGGGCCAAGGAGGAGCGGCGGGCCTGGTCCGTCGGGGTCGTCGGCAACGCGGCTGAGGTCGTTCCCGAGCTGCTGCGGCGCGGCCTGCCCGTCGACGTCGTCACCGACCAGACGTCGGCCCACGACCCGCTGTCCTACCTGCCCGAGGGAGTCTCGCTGGAGGAGTGGGCGACGTATGCCGCGCACCAGCCGGAGGAGTTCACGCAGCGGGCCCGCGCCTCGATGGCCCGTCACGTGGAGGCCATGGTCGGGTTCCAGGACGCCGGCGCGGAGGTCTTCGACTACGGCAACTCGATCCGAGACGAGGCCCGGCTCGGCGGCTACGACCGCTCCTTCGCCTTCCCCGGGTTCGTCCCGGCATACATCCGTCCGCTCTTCTGCGAGGGCAAGGGTCCCTTCCGGTGGGTGGCCCTGTCGGGCGACCCTGCGGACATCGCCGCGACCGACCGGGCCGTGCTCGACCTCTTCCCCGACAACGACCGGCTCCGGACCTGGATCCGGGGGGCGCAGGAGCGGATCCCCTTCCAGGGGCTGCCCGCCCGGATCTGCTGGCTGGGCTACGGCGAGCGCGACCGGGCCGGCCTCCGGTTCAACGAGCTGGTCGCCTCGGGCGAGCTCTCGGCGCCCATCGTCATCGGCCGCGACCACCTCGACAGCGGCTCCGTCGCGAGCCCCTACCGGGAGACCGAGGCCATGGCCGACGGCTCCGACGCCATCGCCGACTGGCCACTGCTCAACGCACTGCTGGGCACGGCCTCCGGCGCCACGTGGGTCTCGATCCACCACGGCGGCGGCGTCGGCATCGGCCGCTCCCTCCACGCGGGGCAGGTGTGCCTGGCCGACGGCACCCCGCTCGCGGCCGAGAAGCTCGCACGCGTGCTCACGAACGACCCCGGCACCGGCGTCATCCGCCACGTCGACGCCGGCTACGACCTCGCCGAGCGTGTGGCGAGGGAGCGGGGGGTGCGCATCCCGATGCGGGAGTCCTGACCCGCAGCGCCCCCATCGCGGTCGCTCAGGCGCCTCGGGTCTGCTCGTCCGAGATGTCCGCGACGGTGGCCCCGAAGTGCCGGATGACGTCGTCCCCGTCCACGGTGACGCCGACGCCGTGGGCGCCCCCACCGAGCGACACGCGGCGGCCGACGAGGTGCGAGTCGGCGATGACCGGCAGCGCCGTGGCCGAGCCGAACGGCGTGATCGTGCCGCGCTCGTATCCGGTGACCCTGCGCGCCGCGTCGGCGTCGGGCATGGAGATCCGGTTGGTCCCGAGCAGCGCCCGGACCTTGGGCCAGGAGAAGGTGCGGTCACCGGGCACCAGGACGAAGACGTGGTCGTCCTCGGCGCGGCGCACGACGAGCGTCTTGATGAGGTCGCGGGGCTCGATGCCGCGGGCCGCCGCGGCCTCGGCGAGGCTGCCGACGCGGCCGTGGCGCGTCACCGTATGCGGGATGCGCGCGGCCCGCAGCGCCGCGATGGCGGGGGTCTGCGGCGCATCGGGGTCGGTGCCCAAGGCGTCGGTGTCCATGCCGCCCAGCCTAGGGTGGGGGGATGGCAACCCACGCGTACTGGTGCGAGAGCGCGTGGCTGACGGGAGGCCTCGCCCGGCGGGTGCGGATCGTCGTCGAGGGCCGCACCATCCGACGGCTGGAGACGGACGCCGACCCCGAGCCCGACGACGTCCGCCTCCACGGGGTCACCTTGCCCGGCATGGCGAACACGCACAGCCACGCCTTCCACCGGGCGCTGCGCGGACGGGTCAACGGCAGCGGCGGCAACTTCTGGAGCTGGCGCGAGCAGATGTATGCCGTGGCCGCCGAGCTCAACCCGGACCGGTACTTCATGCTCGCCCGGGCGGTCTTCGCCGAGATGGTCCTCGCCGGCATCACCCTCGTCGGCGAGTTCCACTACGTCCACCACCGGCCGGGCGGCAAGCCGTTCGGCGACCCGAACGCGATGAGCCTGGCCGTGCGCCAGGCCGCCGAGGAGGCGGGGATCCGGCTCACCCTCCTCGACACGTGCTACCTCGAGGGGGGTCTCAGCGGGAGCGGGCACGTCGAGCTGCACCCCGGGCAGCGGCGCTTCAGCGACGGCACGGTCGATGCGTGGGCGGCCCGCATGTCGGCCCGCCGGCCCGAGACCGACCGGGTCCGGCTCGGCGCGGCGATCCACTCGGTCCGGGCGGTGCGCCGGGAGGACCTGCCCAAGGTGGTGGCCGCCGCGGCGGGGCTGCCGTTGCACGTGCACCTGTCCGAGCAGCACGGCGAGAACCTCGCCTGCCAGATGTTCTACGGCTGCACCCCCACGCAGCTGCTCGACGAGGCGGGGGCGCTCGGCGGCCACCTCACGGCGATCCACGCCACCCACGTCACGGACCACGACATCGAGCTGCTCGGCGGCACCGGCACGGGTGCCTGCTTCTGCCCGACCACGGAGCGGGACCTCGCCGACGGCATCGGGCCGGCCCGCGCGCTCTCCGACGCGGGCGCGACGCTCAGCCTCGGGTCCGACCAGCACGTCGTCATCGACCCCTTCGAGGAGCTGCGCGGCCTCGAGATGCACGAGCGGCTGGTCACCAACGAGCGGGACCGCTTCTCTCCGTCGGACCTCGTCCACGCCGCCACCTTCAACGGCTACCGTGCGCTCGGCTGGTCCGACGGCGGCCACCTGTCCAAGGGGGCGCTCGCGGACTTCGTCACCGTGCGGACCGACACCGTCACCACGGCCGGCTCGCGCCCGGAGCAGATCGTCTACTCCTGCGTCGCCTCCGACGTGTCCACCGTCGTCGTCGGTGGCGAGGTGGTCGTCTCGGAGGGACGGCACCGGATCGGCGACGTGGCCCGGCTGCTCGGCGCCTCCATCGAGCGGGTCCTCCCCGGCGCGACCCAGTGAGCCGCAGCACCCTCGTCACCGGCATCGCGGAGCTCACGACCAACGACCCCGAGACCGGGGAGCGGCACCGCGACCCGGGCGACCGGCTGCTCGGCACCGTGCGGGACGCGGCGCTCGTCGTGCGCGGGGGCGTCCTGGAGTGGGTCGGCGCGGGGGCGCACGCGCCGGACGCCGATGCCCGAGTCGACCTGGGCGGCCGGGCGGTGATCCCGGGCTTCGTCGACTCGCACACGCATCTGGTCTTCGCGGGCGACCGGGGGGCGGAGTTCGCGGCCCGGATGACCGGGGTCCCCTACGACGGCGGCGGCATCCGGGCGTCGGTGGCCGCGACGCGGGCCACGCCTGACGACGAGCTGCGGGCGCTCGTCGCGCGCCGCATGGGCGAGATGCGGGCGCAGGGCACGACGACCGTCGAGATCAAGACCGGCTACGGCCTCACCGTCGCGGAGGAGCTGCGGGCCCTGCGCATCGCGCGCGAGGTCACCCCGCACACGACCCTCCTCGGCGCCCACGTCGTGCCGCCGGAGTATGCCGCCGACCGCGCCGCCTACGTCGACCTCGTCACCGGGCCGATGCTCGCGGCCGTGGTCGAGGCGGGTGGCCCGGCGCTCGCGGCATACGTGGACGTCTTCTGCGAGCCGGGCAGCCCGCACGCCTTCGACGGGGACGAGGCACGCGCCGTGCTCGAGGCGGGGCGGCGCGCCGGCCTGGGCCTGCGGGTGCACGGCAACCAGCTCGGGCCCGGCCCCGGCGTGCGGCTCGCGTGCGAGCTCGGGGCGGCGAGCGTCGACCACTGCACCCATCTCGACGACGCCGACGTCGAGGCCCTCACCGCCGCCCGCGGGACCACCGTGGCGACCCTGCTGCCGGGAGTCGAGTTCTCGACCCGCTCGGCGTACCCCGATGCGCGCCGGCTCCTCGACGCCGGTGTCGACGTCGCGCTCGCCACGGACTGCAACCCGGGCACCTGCTACTCGTCCTCGATGCCCTTCGTCATCGCGCTCGCCGTCCGTGAGCTGCGGATGTCCCCGGCCGAGGCACTGCATGCCGCGACCGCCGTCGCGGCACGGTCCCTCGGCCTCGACCGGCGGGTCGCGGTGGGCCGGCCCGCCGAGCTCGCGGTGCTCGACGCGCCGAGCCACCTGCACCTGGCCTACCGGCCCGGCGTGCCCATCGCGCGCACGCTCGACCTGTGAGGCGGAGCCGGGTGGTCAGACCGGGCGCACGTGCGCCTCGGCTCCCATCCGGGACCCGATGTCGCCCTCCGCCGTGGCGACGAGCTTGTCCGCGAGGTGGCGCAGGGCGCGGGCCACGGCGACCTCGTCGCCGATCTGCGGCGCCGGGTCGTCGTGCGCGGACCGGTGGCTCGAGCCGCGCGCCGACAGGTGCTGCGGGGAGTCGGAGATGAGCACGACGTTGGCGCTCGTGTCGTCGCCCGACTCGAAGATCGAGATCCGCACCTGCCACTCCCGCACGTGGCCCGCGGCCGGCGCCGGCGACGGGGCGGGGGGCGCCGGCGTCGCCGCCTGCGCGTCGGGCCCGGCCCCGATCCGCAGCACCGCACCTGGCCCCGGGTAGATGAGCCCGGTGTGGCCGCTCGACCATCGCACGAGGTAGGGCGGGGAACCCTCGGCCCCACGCACCTCGAGGATCTCGCCGTCGCGGGTGGGTTCGTCGATGTGTTCCGCCGCCAGGATGATCCGGTCTCCGACCTGTGCTCGCATGGTGCACCTCCGTGGTGTGTCGGCCCGCACGTGCCGCACCCACCGGGAGCCTCGATCCGGCCCCCTTGCCACGGCAGCCGCGGGAATGCGCCTCAGCACACCACCTGGGCCGCGCGCCCGGCAGGGCCAAAGGTCCCGAACCCTACGTCACTGTTGCAGAAAGTGGAGCAGTGACGTAGGGAGCGGCAGGCTGTACCCCGGGGGCTCGGCGAGGAAGCGGCGAGGGAAGGGAGATCCTCATGATGGGGAGGCAGCCGCCGATGCGGGCCTGGGCCATTACGACGCCCGGGCCGATCCGGACCCGGCCGCTGCGGCTCGTCGAGCTGCCGGTGCCCGAGCCGGGACCCCACGAGGTGCTCGTGCGAGTGCGCGCGTGCGGCGTGTGCCGCACGGACCTGCACGTCGCCGAAGGCGACCTGCCGGCGCACCGGAGTCCGGTCGTCCCGGGTCACGAGGTCGTGGGGGAGGTCGCCCTCCTCGGGCCGCAGGCCGCCCGGTTCTCGGTCGGGGACCGGGTCGGGATCGCGTGGCTGCGCAGCGCGTGCGGCTCCTGCCGGTGGTGCCGGACGGGCCGGGAGAACCTCTGCCCCGCGTCGCGCTACACCGGGTGGGACGCCGACGGCGGCTATGCCGAGTATGCCGTCGTGCCGGAGGCCTTCGCCTACCGGGTGCCCGCCTCCTTCGCCGACGAGCAGGCCGCGCCGCTGCTCTGCGCCGGCATCATCGGCTACCGGTCCCTGCGCCGCGCCGCGCTTCCTCCGGGCGGCCGGCTCGGCATCTACGGCTTCGGCGCCAGCGCGCACCTGACGGCCCAGGTGGCACTGGCCCAGGGGGCGGAGGTCCACGTGCTCACCCGCGGGCACGGTGCCCAGTCCCTCGCGGCGGCGCTCGGGGCGGCGTCCGTGGGCGGGCCGCACGACGCGCCGCCGGTGCAACTCGACTCCGCGATCGTCTTCGCCCCCGCCGGGGACCTCGTGCCCCTCGCGCTCGAGGCGCTGGGTCCAGGCGGGACGCTCGCCCTGGCCGGCATCTCGATGAGCGGCATCCCGGCCCTGGACTACGAGCGCCACCTGTTCCGTGAGCGGTCCGTCCGCAGCGTGACGAGCAACACCCGACGGGACGGCGAGGAGTTCCTCGTGCTGGCCGAGCGGCTGAGGCTGCAGGTCACCACGACGCCGGTGCGCTTCGACGAGGCGGACCGGGCGCTCGCGGACCTCGCCGCAGGCCGGGTCACCGGCGCGGCCGTCGTCGTGGGGCCGTGGGCGGCCGGCTCGGGTTGAGCCATCCTGCGGTGCCGTCCCGCCGCCCGACCTACGATCGAGGCATGGATCGCGGGCTGCTGGACGACGCGTCGAGCCACGCCCGGGCCGACGCCCTCGACCTCACTGACCTGCTCACGGAGATCGCGGCCCGCGGCGACGCGGCGCACCAGACCCGTGAGCAGCTGGGCAGCCTGCTCGACGCCGTCCTCCCGGTGCGTGCCGAGCCCCAGCTCCCGGAGGTGCTCGGCCGCATCGTCCGGTCGGCCTGCGAGCTCGTGCACGCGCGATACGGCGCGCTCGGGGTCCTCAGCCCGGACGGTCGGCAGCTCAGCCAGTTCGTCACCCACGGCATCTCGGACGAGGAGCGGCGCAGGATCGGCGAGCCGCCGCGCGGTCGCGGAGTGCTCGGTCTGCTGCTGCGGGACGCACGACCGCTGCGCCTGCACGACCTGCGCACGCATCCGGCCTCCTACGGGATGCCGCCGCACCACCCGGTGATGCGGTCCTTCCTCGGCGCCCCCATCCGCATCCGGGACGCGGTCTACGGCAACCTCTACCTCACGGAGAAGGAGGGGGGCGACGACTTCACCGCGCAGGACGAGTCGCTGCTCGGGGCGCTGGCCACGGTGGCCGGCGTGGCGATCGACAACGCCCGGCTCTACGACCGCAGCCGCACCCGGCAGCTGTGGGCGGCCGCCACGAGCGAGCTCGTGCAGTCGCTGCTCGAGGCCGAGGACGAGGACCTGCCGCTGGCGCTCCTGGCGGCGCGGGTGGGGGAGCTCACCGGCGCCGCGGTGGCCGCCGTGGCCCTCTGCGACGACGCCGGCTCCCTGGTCCTGCGGGCGGTGAGCTTCGGCGACCGGGCGGTCGAGGACCCGTCCGGGGTGCTGCTCACCGGCCCTGGCTGGGAGGAGCTGCTCGACGCCCGGCAGCCGGTGCTCCACGTGCCGGGTGGGCCGCCCGACCCGCGGGCCCAGCCCGCCGAGGAGGCCCGCTCCCTGTGCGGCCTGGACCCCGACGGGTCCACGGCGTTCGTCCCCCTGGCCGCCGGCCGGGGGCGGGTCGGGCTGCTGCTCACGGCCTGGGCGGATGCCGAGGAGGCGGGGCCGACCGACGCCATGCCCCAGGTCGCCCCGTTCGCCCTGCAGGCCGGGGCGGCCCTGCTCGCGGCTCGCGCCCAGCGGGACCGGGCGCGCGTCGCCCTGCTCGAGGACCGCGACCGGATCGCCCGCGACATGCACGACAACGTCGTCCAGCGGCTCTTCGCCACCGGGCTCTCGCTCCAGTCCGCGGTCCCGCTGGCCCGGCACCCCGTCGTGCGCGAACGACTGGGCGACGCCGTCGACGAGCTCGACGCGGCCATCCGCGAGATTCGCGAGGCGATCTTCGGCCTGCACACGGTCGACCCGGACCTCGGCGTGCTCGTGGTGCTCGACCGCATCATCGAGACGTATGCCGGGAGCCTGGGCTTCACCCCTGAGCTCGTCGTCGAGGGCCGGCTCGGCACGCTGGGCGAGTCGCTGCGTGCCGACGCGGTCGCCGTCGTGCGTGAGGGGCTGGCCAACGTCGCCCGGCACGCCGCCGCGTCCGCGGTGCGCGTGACCCTGTCCACGGCGCATGGCCTCGACATCACCGTGGTCGACAACGGAGTCGGCACGTCGCCGGACGCGGCGCGGAGCGGGCTGGTCAACCTGCGCAAGCGGGCGCTGGCACGCGGTGGCAGCCTGAGCCTGCGCCCTGCCGAGGGCGGCGGGACCCTGCTGTCCTGGCACGTGCCGCCGGCGCCCGGACCGACCCGACCGAACCGAGCAAGGAGCTGACGACGAGATGACGACCACGGTGTTCCTGCTCGACGACCACGAGGTCGTCCGGCGCGGCCTGCGCGACCTCCTCGACGGCACGGACGACCTCGTGGTCATCGGGGAGTCCGGATCGGCGCAGGAGGCGGCGCGACGTGTCCCGGCGTTGCGCCCCGACGTCGCGGTGCTCGACGCGCGGCTGCCCGACGGCTCCGGCATCGACGCCTGCAGGGAGATCCGGGCCGTCGATCCCGGCATCCGGGGCCTCATCCTCACGTCCTACGACGACGAGCGGGCCCTCGTGGCGGCCGTGCTGGCCGGGGCCTCGGGATACCTGCTCAAGGACATCAAGGGCGAGGGCCTCGTCGCCGCCATCCGCCGGGTGGCGGCCGGCGAGGACCTGATGAACCACCCGCGCACCCGGGCGCTGCGGCAGCGATGGGCGGCCGAGGGCGACGACGACCCGCGGCTGCGCTCACTCACCCCGACCGAGCGGCGCATCCTGGACCTCGTCGCCGGGGGCCTCACGAACCGGCAGATCGGCTTGCAGCTCTCGCTCGCCGAGAAGACCGTGAAGAACTACGTGTCCTCGGTCCTGGCGAAGATGGGCCTCGAGCGACGCACCCAGGCGGCCGTGTATGCCGCCACCCACCCCCCACGACCCCGCGTGGACTGACGGTCAGGGCTGCAGGGAGCGCTGCCGCAGGCGGGCAGCCTTCTTCTGCAGCTTCTTCTCGCGCCGGCTGAGCTTCGGCTCGGCGAGCGCCTTGGGCAGGTGTCCGGTCGACTCGACGTAGTAGTCGATCGCCTTGCGCTCGGCCGCCACCTTGACGGCGGCGATGACCATCGACGACAGCGCCGTGTAGATGACGAGGTCGCGCGTCTGGTCCTTGGCGTAGTTGGTCTTGAGGGGAACCGGGCGCCCCGTGACGATCGGCCACCCCTTGTCGACCAGGCTCGTGGCGGCCCTGCTGGCCACGAGCGTCGTGCCCGTGTTGAGTAGCTTCCACACGACTGCGCTCACGGCGCCCTCCTCCTCGGTCCGACTCGCTCTGCGGTGACTCTCGCACGGCCAGCGCGGTAAAGTCATACTCACCAGTTAGCAGCGCACGCACCAAACTACAGAGCACACCAAACTACAGAGCACACCCAACCACGACAGGGGAGCGCCAGAGAGCGCTGAGAGTGCGGCACCGCCGCAGACCCTCGAACCTGCTCCGGCTAGCACCGGCGAAGGGAGTCGGGACCATCTCAGGACGCTGGCGGCATACGTCGTATGCCGCCAGCGCCTTCCCCGAGGTATCCGCCACCAGGAACCCGGGAGCACCACCATGAACGACCACACCCCCGCGGCCGCCCCACGCGCCGCCACCCGCCCGTCCGCCTCGCCACGCTCCATCCGAGCGAGCGGCCGTCTCACGCACTGGCGCACCATCGACCTGCTCACCTGCGCCTTCCTCGGGGTCGCCTTCGGGGTGGCCTACTGGGGCTGGGGACTGGCCTACGCGGCGCCCTCGAACGCCGTCTCGGTCGGCTTCCCGCCGCTCGGCGCCCTCTTCAACTGGCCCTGGGTGGTCGCCGGCATCGTCGGCGCGCTCGTCATCCGGCGGCCCGGCGCGGCCGTCTTCACCGAGCTGCTCGCCGCCGTCGTGTCGGCCCTCATCGGCACCCAGTGGGGCCTCACCACCCTCGTCAGCGGTCTCGCCGAGGGCCTCGGTGTCGAGCTCGGCTTCGCCGTCTTCGGCTACCAGGCCTTCCGCTGGGCGCCGCTGCTGCTCGGCGGCTTCCTCGGCGGCGCCTTCGAGGCGGTCTACGAGTGGTACTCCTACTGGACCGACTGGGACTTCGGCTACAAGCTGGCCTACCTGCTGCTCCTCGGCGGCTCCGTCGCGGTCTTCGGCTCGCTCCTGGCCGTCGGCCTCACGAGGCTGCTCGCCGCGGCGGGCGCCCTGGCCCCCTTCCCACCCGGGCAGGAGGCCCGGGAGCGGTCCGCTGTCTGAGCTCCGCCACGACCGCCCCGGCCGGGCGGAAGGGCACGTCGGCGGTGCAGCCGTCGAGGTCCGCGACCTCACCTGGCGGCCGTTCGGACGCGCCCGCCCGGTGCTGTCCCAGCTGGACCTGAGCGTCCGTCCGGGTGAGCGGGTGCTGCTCGCCGGGCCGAGCGGCTCGGGCAAGTCCACCCTGCTGCGGGCCGTCGCAGGGCTGCTGCTCACGGTCGACTCGGGCGAGCTGTCCGGCTCCGTCACCATCGCCGGCCGGGACCCCCGGGAGGAGCCCGGCGCCGTCGGGCTCGTGCTGCAGGACCCGGGCTCCGGCGTCGTCGCGTCGACGCTCGCCCGGGACGTGGCCTTCGGCCTCGAGAACCGGCGCGTCCCCCCGTCACGGATGCCGCCGAGCGTGTCGGCGGCCCTCGCCGAGGTGGGCCTGACCATGTCCCCCGAGAGCGCGCCGTCGACGCTGAGCGGCGGCGAGCTGCAGCGGCTGGCGCTCGCCGGGGCGCTGGTGCTCGAGCCGCGCGTGCTGCTCCTCGACGAGCCGACCGCGATGCTCGACGTCGCGACCGCCGCGACCGTGCGCGGCGTCGTGGCCGACGTCGTCTGGCGCCGCGGGCTGACGCTGCTCGTCGTCGAGCACCGGCTCGACGGGTGGCTCGACCAGGTGGACCGGCTCGTCGTGCTCGACCGCGACGGGGCGATCCTCGCCGACGGGCCACCGGCGATGGTGCTCGATGAGCACCGGGACACCCTGACCGCCCACGGCATCTGGGTGCCCGGGGCCGACGAGCCGGAGCCGCTCCGGCTCGACGTCCCGGCTGTCCCGCGGCCGGCGTCGGCCGCCGCCGACTCCACGTCGGCCGCCGCCGACCCCACGCCGGTCGCCGCCGCCCGGGCCGTGACCGTCGTCCACCGGAGCCGACGGCTCGGTCAGCCGTCCCGCACCACCGTCGCGGTGCGCGAGGCCGACCTCACCGTGCGCTCGGGGGAGGCCGTGGCACTCGTCGGGCCCAGCGGGGCAGGCAAGTCCTCGCTCCTGCTCGCCCTGGGCGGCCTCGTGGAGCCGGCGGCCGGGACGGTGCGGCTCGGAGGCGGTGCGCCGCGACCGCCACACGAGTGGTCCTCGGCGGCTTTGGCCCGCAGGGTCGCCTGGATACCCCAGCGCGCGGCGACGACGCTCGTGGCACGGACGGTCCGGGACGAGGTCCGCCTGACGCCCCGCGCGCTCGGCCTCGACCCGGCGCTCGCGGACGCCCGGGCCGACCGGCTCCTCGAGGCGCTCGGGCTGGCCCACCTCGGCGACGCCGACCCCCGCCAGCTCTCCGGTGGCGAGCAGCGCCGCCTCGCCGTCGCGGCCGCCGTCGCGCACGGCCCGTCACTGGTGCTCGCCGACGAGCCCACGGTCGGGCAGGACCGGCTCACCTGGGCCGCGGTCATGGGCGTGCTGGAGCAGGCCCGCTCGGAGGGCAGTGGCGTCGTCGTCGCCACGCACGACCCGGGGGTGCTTGCCCGTGTGGACCACACCCTGCGCCTCGCCGGGCCGGACGCCGGGGACCGACCCTCGGGCGACGTGCCGAGCCCGCCCGTCAACCGCCCGGTCCTGGCGCGCGTCGGCCCGCTCGGCCTGCTGCTCGTCGCGCTCAGCGTCCTGCCCCTGCCTGCGCTGCTGGGCACCTGGCGGCAGGGTCTTGCCGTGCTCACCGTCGAGGTGGCCCTCGGCCTGCTGGGCCTGCTCGCCCCCGGCCCGGGCGTCCCTCCGCCGGGACGTCTCAGGTCGCTGCTGGCCCGGCTCGCCCCGGCCGGGCTCGCGGTGGCCGGTGTGGCGTGGTCGGCGTGGCTGCTCGGTGGCCGGGACGTGGAGGTGGCGAGCGGCGCGGCGCTGCGGGTGCTCTGCCTCGTCGTCCCGTCGGCCTTCGTGCTCGGCTTCCTCGACCCCGAGCGGCTCGGCGACCACCTCGCGCAGCGGCTGCACCTGCCGGCCCGCCCGGTGGTCGCCGCCACGGCGGCCCTGCACCGGCTGCAGGACCTCGACGAGCTGTGGGCCGAGCTGATGCGCACGAGGCGGGTGCGCGGCATACGAGCCGACCACGGCCTGATCGCCAGGGCCCGCGAGGCGGCGGGGGTCACCTTCGGCCTGCTCCTCGGCGCGCTGGGGCAGGCCGCCACCCTCTCGCTCGCCATGGACGCGCGGGGCTTCGCCGGCGCCCGCCGGCGCACGTGGGCGGGTCCCGCGCCCTGGCGTCCCGCCGACACGCTCGCGGTGCTGGGGGGCGCCGCCGTCATCGCCGCCGCGGTGGCCGCCGCGGTCCTCTGGCCCGCCTGAGCGCCCCCGCCCGCGTGCCGGCATGGGGACGCCCGGGCTCGGGGGCCACAATGGGCTGCGCCGGCCATCGAGGAAAGGGCGCACGTGCGCAGCAGCAGCAGAACCCGCCACCACGTGACCGCGGTCGCGGCCGCCGCGCTGTCGACGATCGCGCTCGCCGGGTGCGGCCAGCCGTCCGCCGAGCCCGGCCCGACGACCGAGGGGACCGTCGAGGTGCCGACCCAGCCGACGCTCGCGCCGATCGACACCGCGCTGCCCACGCTCGACCCGTCGGCGCCCGGCAGCGGGGGCTACTTCGACGCCGCCGACGCCCTGACCGGCACGAGCTGCGCCCGCACGGGCGGGACGTGGAGCTTCACGGGCACGCTGACCAACTCGGACGACATGCCGCACACCTTCACCGTCGCCGTGTCGCTCGTGCGCACCACGGACCTGTCGCAGGTCACGCTCAAGGAGATCACCGTCACCGTCCCGGCCGGCGCGAGCTACCCGGTCGAGGCCCGGAGCTTCGCGTCAGACCCGGCCACCGGCCTGCAGTGCGTCACGGGTGCCACCGTCAAGGGGGACTGAGATGCGCTCCGGCGCCCCCCGGCGCTGGCGGCTCGCCGGGTGCGCGGCGGCCGTCGCGCTGGCCGCCGCCTCGTGGGGCGCGGGGTCCCTGCCCACGCTGCACACCCGGGTGCTGTGGCCCGGACTGGCGTGGCAGGCCCCCACCGGCGGCTCACCCCTGCTGGCCACGGTGTCCGTCGCCGCCATGGCGGTCCTCGTGCTCGCCTGGTGGCGGCTGCGCGACGCCGCCGTCACGGCGCGCTGGTGGCAGCAGACCTCGCTGGCGTGGTTCGTCCCGCTCGTGGCCTCCGCGCCGCTCTACAGCCGCGACCTCTACTCGTATGCCGCCCAGGGCGCCCTGTGGCACGCCGGCCTGAGCCCCTACGAGCACGGCGTCCGCGACCTGGCCTCCGACTGGCGGGGCAGCACCGCTCCGACGTGGCTCGACTCGCCCGCGCCCTACGGCCCGGTCTGGCTCCTCCTCGCCCGGGGCGCCGCCGCGGCCTCCGGCGGCAACCTCGTCGTGGCGCTCGGCCTCCTGCGGGTAGTCGCCGTGCTCGGCGTCGTCGTGCTGGTCGTCGCCGTGCCGTGGCTTGCCCGCCGGCTGGGGGTCGTCGACCCGTCCCGGGCGACGTGGCTTGCCGTGGCCGTGCCGCTCGTGGGGGCCCACCTGGTCAGCGGCGCCCACAACGACGCGCTCATGGTCGCGGGCGTGCTCGGCGGTCTCGTCCTGGCGCTGCGGCGCCGCTTCGCGCTGGCCTGCGTGGTGCTCTCCCTGGCGGCCATGGTCAAGGTGACGGCCGTCGTCGTCGTGCCGTTCGTCGCGCTGCTCTGGGCGGCCGACCACGCCGCCTCCAGTCGCGGCGCATCGGTCCGCTGGCGTGACCTCGTGCGGGCCGGGTCGCTCTGCCTCGTCGCCACGGCGCTGCCCACGATGGCCCTCGGGCTCAGCACCGGGCTGGGCTTCGGCTGGCTCAACCCCGCCGCGACCTCGGGAAGGAACGAGCAGTGGACCTCCCTGCCCACCGCCCTCGGCATGGCCGTCGGCGCGATCGGACACGTCCTCGGCACCGACGGGTGGCGTGACCCGGGCATCGCGGTCATGCGCGGCCTCGGGCTCGGCGTGCTCCTGGTCGTCCTCGTGCTCCTCTGGCTCACGACCGCCCGGTGGGCCGGCGACCCCGCCCGCGTCGTCCGGGCCGCCGGCCTGGCCCTGCTCGCGGTCGTCGTCCTGGCCCCCGCCTTCCTCGGCTGGTACTACCTCTGGGTGCTTCCCGTGCTCGCCGTCTGCGTGGACCCGGACCGGCACCGGCGGACGGTGACGTGGATCGCCGTCGCCGCGGCCGTCCTGTGCTTCGCCCAGCTGCCGGACGGCTACAGCCTCGGCCTCACGACGACGGCTGTCGGGGTGCCGCTCGCGGTCGTCGCCACGGGGCTGCTGGTGCGCGCGGGCTGGCGCTGGGCGAGGCGGACCGACTGGCGCGCCCTCGCCCTGCGCGAGGAGCGACACGCGGACGCGGGGACGTAACGGACTCCACACGGCCACATGGCGAGAAATGCGCGGCTCACGGCATACGGCGGTGAGAGTCTGGAGGGCATGCGCACCATCGTCCAGTCCGACAAGCTCCGCAACGTCTGCTACGAGATCCGCGGGCCGGTCATGGACGAGGCCCGCCGGCTCGAGGACGAGGGCCACCGGATCCTCAAGCTCAACATCGGCAACCCCGCCCCGTTCGGCTTCGAGGCGCCCGAGGACATCCTCATCGACGTCATCCGCGAGCTGCCCACCGCGCAGGGCTACTGCGACAGCAAGGGGATCCTCTCCGCGCGACGGGCCGTCGCCCAGCACTACCAGCTGCGCGACTTCCCGCACATCAACGTCGACGACATCTACCTCGGCAACGGCGTCTCCGAGCTCATCGTCATGGCCATGCAGGGCCTGCTCAACAACGGCGACGAGGTGCTCATCCCGGCGCCGGACTACCCGCTGTGGACCGCGGCGGCCAGCCTGTCCGGGGGCAACCCGGTCCACTACCTCTGCGACGAGCAGTCCGACTGGGCGCCGGACCTCGACGACATCGCGAGCAAGATCACGCACCGCACCAAGGCCATCGTCGTCATCAACCCCAACAACCCGACGGGCGCGGTCTACCCGGCCGAGGTGCTCCAGGGCATCGCGGACCTCGCCCGCAAGCACCAGCTGGTCATCATGGCCGACGAGATCTACGACAAGATCCTCTACGACGACGCCAAGCACACGTCGATCGCGACGCTCGCCCCCGACCTGTTCTGCCTCACCTTCAACGGCCTCTCCAAGGCCTACCGGGTGGCGGGGTTCCGCTCGGGCTGGGTCGCGCTGTCCGGGCCCAAGGAGCACGCGCGCAGCTACATCGAGGGCCTCGACATCCTGGCCAACATGCGCCTGTGCGCCAACGTGCCGGCCCAGCACGCCATCCAGGTCGCGCTCGGGGGCTACCAGTCGATCAACGAGCTCATCCTCCCGGGGGGGCGGCTGCTGGAGCAGCGCGACCGGGCGTGGAAGCTGCTCAACGCGATCCCGGGCGTGACGTGCACGAAGCCGCAGGGGGCGCTCTACCTCTTCCCGCGCCTCGACCCGGACGTCTACGACATCCACGACGACGAGCGGTTCGCCCTCGACCTGCTGCGGGAGCAGAAGCTGCTCATCGTGCAGGGCACCGGCTTCAACTGGCCCACCCCGGACCACTTCCGGCTCGTGTTCCTGCCGCGCGTGGACGACCTCGAGGACGCCATCGGACGGATCGCGGACTTCCTGCACACCTACACCCAGTAGGCGGCGCCGGGCCGCTTGCGGGGCGCTTGCGGGGCGCTTGCGGAAAACATGTTGACGGCGTTTACATGGTGCCTAGGGTTGTCGGTGGTAGGTCGTACCTTGGCACCCACCATCGATTCAGGCGGGAGCCCGTCCGTGTCCATCACCTCACCATCGCGCCTCGACCGCTCGTCGTCGACCGCCGCGGCCATCGAGGCCGAGCATCTCGTCAAACGCTTCGGCGACGTCACGGCCGTCGACGACGTCAGCTTCGCCGTGCCGCAGGGGACGGTGCTCGGGCTGCTCGGCCCCAACGGCGCCGGCAAGACGACCATCGTGCGGATGATGACGACGTTGACGCGCCCGACGAGCGGCACGGCCCGGGTGGCCGGACACGACGTCATGCGTGAGCCCGACGCCGTCCGGCGTGGCATGGGGCTGACCGGGCAGGTGGCCACCGTGGACGAGCTGCTCACCGGGCGGGAGAACCTCCGCCTCGTCGGCACGCTCTACGGGCTCTCCAGGTCGGACATCGCCCGCCGGAGCGCCGAGCTGCTCGAGCAGTTCTCGCTGGCGGACGCGGGCGACCGGATCATCAAGACCTACTCGGGGGGCATGCGCCGCAGGCTCGACCTCGCGGTGAGCCTCATCGCCGCCCCGCCGGTGCTCTTCCTCGACGAGCCCACGACCGGGCTCGACCCCCGCAGCAGGGTGGAGCTGTGGGACGTCCTGCGCAATCTCGTGGGCGACGGCACGACGCTCCTGCTGACGACGCAGTATCTCGAGGAGGCGGACCACCTGGCCGACCGGATCGTCGTCATCGACCACGGCCGGATCATCGCGGAGGGCACCCCGCTCGAGCTCAAGGACCAGTCCGGGCGGGCGAGCATCGTGGTCACCGTCTCGGAGGCGCACCAGCTCGACGCCGCGCGGGCACTGCTCTCGGCGCACGTGTCCGGCGTGCACGTCGACGAGGCAGCCCGGCAGCTGACGGCCCCGGCGGAGGGCCTCGGCGACATGATGCGCGTCGCCGCCGTCTTCCAGGACGCCGACATCGTGCTCGACGACCTCGGCCTCCAGCGGCCCAGCCTCGACGACGTGTTCCTCCACCTCACCGGTCACCGCGCAGAGCCGAGCACCGACGAGGGGTCAACCGACCTGCCGGCGAAGGAGCCACGATGAGCGACACCGCGCTACGACCCACCCGCAGTGCCCCGGCAACCCCGGCCTTCCGGCCGCCCGGGCGGGCGCGCCAGGTGCGCACCATGGTGTGGCGCAACCTCAAGCACATCCGTCGCCAGCCGGAGATGCTCGCCGACGTCACGATCCAGCCGATCATGTTCGTCGTGCTCTTCGCCTTCGTCTTCGGGGGGTCGATCCGCACGCCCGGCAGCGGCTACCGCGAGTGGCTCCTGCCCGGGATCATGGCCCAGACGATGGCCTTCTCCTCCTTCGTCGTGGCGATCGGGCTCACGGCCGACATCGACCGCGGCATCGTCGACCGGTTCCGGTCGCTGCCGATCTCCCGGTCGTCGGTCCTGGTCGGGCGTAGCCTGTCCAGCCTGATGCACTCGAGCATCGGCGTCGTCGTCATGTCGGTGACCGGTCTGGTCATCGGCTGGCGCATCCGTGAGGGCGTTGTCAATGCGCTGCTGGCGTTCGGGCTGCTGCTGCTCTTCGGCTTCGCCATGATCTGGGTGGGGATCCTCGTGGGCTCCACGTTCACGTCGGTGGAGGCGGTCAACGGCTTCATGTTCACGACGATGTTCCCGATCACCTTCCTCGCCAACACGTTCGCCCCCACGGACAACATGCTCCCGTGGCTGCGCACGATCGCCGAGTGGAACCCGATCAGCTCGCTCGTCCAGTCGCTGCGGCAGCTGTGGGGCAACGCGCCGGAGGCGCCGGCCAGTGCGGCCTGGCCGATGCACCACCCGGTCGTCGTCACCGTCGTCTGGTCGATCGGCATCGCGCTCGTCTTCGCCCCGCTCGCGCTGCGCGCCTTCGTCAAGCGGACCGAGGGCTGAGCGGCTCAGATCCGCGAGGAGGCCCACCACTTCACGAGCAGGCCGAGCCCGGCGCCCCACCCAGCTGTGAGGGCCAGGCTGGCAGCGATGGCGAGCAGCGCGGGCCGGCGGGCGCCCGGCTCGCGGACCAGGCTGAGCCCTCCGAGTGCGAGACCGAGCAGTTGCGGCACGAAGCAGAAGCCGAGCACCAGCCCAGTCGCCGCCGCGAGCAGGGCGCCCCGGGCCAGGGGCGCGTGCGACGCGGGCCGCATCTTGGGGGGCGCACCGGACCCGGACACGTAGGCAAGGCTAGCGAGGCAGGGCGAAGCCCACGGCACGGAAGTGGCCACTCGACTTGGGGATGCCGCCTGGCCCACCCCCCCACGTCGAGTGGCCACTTTCGTGCACGCGCGCCCCCGGGTCCATGTCGAGTGGCCACTTTTGTGCACGCGCCCCCCCGGTCCATGTCGAGTGGCCACTTTCGTGCACTCGAGCCCCCGGTCCATGTCGAGTGGCCACTTTTGTGCACGCGCGCCCCCGCGGACGCTCGGGAACGCGTGCGGAAGTGGCCACTCGACGAGGCGGGTGCGTGCGGAAGTGGCCACTCGAGTGAGGGGTGCGGCCCCCCGTGGACGCTCGGGAACACGAAGGGAGGCTGATCGGTTGGCCCCAGCGTGACCCGCGCTCAGCTCAACATCCTCGACCTTGTGCCCGTCGCTGCCGGGAGCACCGCCGCCGACGCCATCAACAGCACCGTCGAGCTCGCCCAGCACGCCGAGCAGTGGGGGTACGGGCGCTACTGGATGGCCGAGCACCACAACATGCACGGCGTCGCGTCGTCGTCGACGGCCGTCCTCATCGGCCACGTCGCCGACGCGACCAGCACGATTCGGGTCGGCGCGGGCGGCATCATGCTGCCGAACCATGCGCCCTACGTCATCGCCGAGCAGTTCGGGACGCTCGCGACCATGCACCCGGGCCGCATCGACCTGGGTCTTGGCCGGGCTCCCGGCACCGACCAGCCCACGGCGCGGGCGCTGCGCCGCAACGAGCTCGCCGCGACGAACTTCGCCGGGGAGGTCGAGGAACTGCTCGGCTACCTGGGCGACCCGGACCCCGACGCCACGGTGCGTGCCATTCCTGGCGAGGGCACCCACGTCCCGGTGTGGATCCTCGGGTCGAGCCACGGTGGTGCACAGGTGGCGGCGGCGCTCGGACTGCCCTACTCGTTCGCCTCCCACTTCGCCCCGCAGGCGCTGCTGAGCGCCTTGGAGCTGTATCGCCGCCAGTTCCAACCGTCCAGGCACCCCCAGGGGCTGGACGCGCCGCGCACCATGGCGGGCGCGAACGTCATGGTCGCCGACACCGAGGCCGAGGCTGAGCGCCTCTTCACCTCCACTGTGGAGCGCTTCCACTCCATCGTGACCGGCCGTCGCACGACGCTGCAGCCGCCCACCGGCGACCTCGGTGACCTCATGTCCTCGTGGACCCCCGCCGAGCGGGCGGCGGTGGCGGACATGCTTCGTGTCTCCTTCGTCGGCACCCCCGGCCAGGTGCGGGACGCGCTTGGTCAGTTCACCGAGGCAACCGGCGTGGACGAGGTGATCCTCGCCTGCGCGGCCTTCGACCCCGAGGCGCGCCTGCGCTCCTACGAACTCCTCGCCGAGGCGTGGCACGAGCCAGTCCCCTCGGCCGAGCCCGCTCCTGAGAGAGTGCACCCATGACCAACGAAGCGCAGGACCGCCGGACTGTCACCCTGACGCGAGACAGCCATGGCCGCTACACCGTCCGCAATGGCCGAGGCGGCTCGATCACCACGAGCTCAGGCACCGCCGAGCTGTCGCCTGTCGAGCTGCTCCTCGCCGGGATCGCCGGCTGCACAGCCGTCGACGTCGACACGGTGACGTCGCGGCGCGCCGAGCCGGACAGCTTCGAGATCGAGGTGACGGCCGACAAGGTGCACGACGACCAGGGCAATCACCTGCAGGACATCGAGGTGCGCTTCCGCGTTCGCTTCCCCGACGGCGAGGGCGGCGACGCCGCTCGAAAAATCCTGCCCTCCATGGTCCGTCGCTCCCACGAGGAGTTCTGCACGGTCAGTCGCACCGTCATGCTCGGCGCCGAGGTCACCGCGCACGTCGACTGACGGGGCGCTTCGACAGGCCGCTCGGGGTCGGCCGGTGGGAGGATACGACGGCGGGCGTGTGGCGAGCGTGGGGCGAGGAGGAGGCGGCATGGAGCACCCAGAGACCGAGCGGAAGTACGCGATCGCCGACTCGGCTCCGAGTCCGGAGGTCGGGCCGCCGTTCTCGATGGGCGCAGCGGGGCGTTTCGAGCTTGTCGCGGACTATGTCGACACTCCCGATCTGACCCTGGTCCGCTCGGGGCGCTCGCTCCGGCGGCGGACCGGTGGCAGCGACGAGGGATGGCACCTCAAGTTGCCCAAGGTGCTCGACTCGCGGGTGGAGCTGTGGGCGCCCCTCACTGAAGGGCCGAGTCCCGCCCTGGTTCCACGCACGTTGCGTGCCGAGCTGCACGAGGTGGTGGACCTCGACGCGCTCGTGCCGGTTGCCCGCGTGGTCACCGACAGGGCGGAGCGGAGCATCCTGCTCGACGGTGCTGTCGTGGCCCAGCTGGCAGATGACCACGTCAGCGCCACGACGGCGGCTGGCCGTTTCGATTCTTGGCGTGAGGTCGAAGTCGAACTCGTGGACGGTGACGCGAGCGACGCCGACGCCATCGAGCGCCAACTGCTCGGGCAGGGCCTCACCCCGGCGTCGGGCGGCTCCAAGATCGCGCGCGCCCTGGACCTGCCGTCCGGGGCCGCCCAGAACCCTGACCCCCCGAGCGCCGGTGATGTCGTGATGGCGCACGTGCGCCGTCAGGTCGGCGCGATCCAGGGGCTCGAGGACCGCGCCCGGCGCGATCAGTCCGACGCGGTCCACAAGATGCGCGTCGCCACACGTCGGCTGCGCAGCTCGCTCCGCAGCTTCCGGCGATTGTTCGACCGCTCGGTCACCGAGCCCCTTGGAGCGGAGCTGCGGTGGCTCGCGGAGCAGCTAGGCCGAGCCCGCGACGCCGAGGTGCTCCGGGCGCAGGTGCTCGCCGCGCTCGACGAGCTGCCGCCGCAGTCGGTGGTGGGCGGGGTCCGTGAGCGGCTCTCGGGCCAGCTGGAAGCCGAGCACCTCGAGGCGCACGGTGAGCTCGTGCGGGCGCTGGACTCCGAGCGCTACCGTCGCCTGCTCGCCGAGTTGGTCGAGCTGCTCGTGCGGCCGCCCTTGCGCGGCCGGGCGTCGCGCCCCGCGCACAAGACGCTCGGGCGGCTCGTCGACAAGGTGGAGCGGCGCGTCGAGCGCGCGCGACAGGCCGTGGCTGAGGAGTCCGATCCACGACGCCAGGAGGACCTGCTCCACGTCGTGCGCAAGCGCGCGAAGGCGGCCCGCTACGCGCACGAGGCGCTCGGGCCGTCGTTCGGCAAGGAGGCACAGCGGGCGAGCAAGCAGTGGGAGAAGGTGACAGAGAGCCTGGGCACGTTCCAGGACATGGTGGTCATCACCGAGCGGCTCGTTGAGCTGGAGAAGGCGGCCGCGGAGGCCGGTGAGCCCACGACGACGCTCACCGAACTCATCGCGGCGGAGCGCAGCCGGGGACAGGCAGCGCTGAAGGAGGCGCGGGCCAGCCTTGAGGATGTCATCGGGGCCTAGCTGGTGTGCTGGGACCCGTGCTCTAGAGGTGCCAGGTGACGCCGTCGGGGGTGACGGTCGCTGTGAGCTCGAGCTGGTGGACGACGGTGTGGTGTCGGGGGCACAGGAGGGCGGCGTTCGGCTCAGGGCTGGCCCGGTCGGCGGGGCTGCGCCCAAGGCGCCGACCCAGTCCCCGCCACCGGCGTCGCCCAGCCCGCCCGCGTCGGCAGGCCGGCTCCAGAACCCGGACCCACCTCCGACCGGCGACGGCGGCGCCGCTTCCAGCTGCGCGATCCGCTCCCGCAGCTCTGGCACGGTGATGGTTCCCATGCCGCCAACGCAGACGCCGCCACCGACAGTGGTCGCCACTGCGGCACGCGCGGGAAGCCTTTGTCCACAGGAAGATTCAGCGGCATCAGCCCTGTGGATGGTCGCCCGTGGCCGCGCCTGCCCAAGCAGCCTAGTCCGGCCTGCCGGACGGGTCGCCGGGATCCTCGGGCCACGCCATGGTGAGGACCTCGACCGCCTCCTCGGTGCGCTGGATGACCGACGTGAGCAGCTCCTCGACCGTGGCGGCGCGCAGGAGCGACTGCCTGTCGAGCGGACCGACGGGCGAGATCCCAGCGAGCTGCCAGGCTGCCTGCAGTGGGTCGTCGCTCAGGCCGACCCCGGCCGGCCAGGTCCCACCGGTGAACTCGCTTGCGCGGGCGAGGCCGCGGCGCACCGCGACCTCCGCCTCGTCGAGGAGTGGGCGCAGGTGGGGAGACCACTGCAGGTCCGGCAGGAAGGAGACCCTTGCCTCCGGGTGCGGATCGTCCTCGAGCCACTCCCGCACCTCGAACCGTCGACCGCCGACGGCCACGAGGTGGATCGCCTCGACGCCCACGTCGCACTCCCGGATACGGGCGACCGTGCCGAGGCCGAACCGGTGGTCGCCGCCGCCGACCTCTGATCCGCGCTCGATGAGCACCACGCCGAACTCGCCCTCCTCCCGCAGGACTCTGGAGAGCAGCACGACGTAGCGGTGCTCGAAGATGCGCAGGGCCATCGGCATCGCGGGGAGGAGCACCGACCCCAAGGGAAAGATCGGCAGCGTCGTCATGGCGACAAGGCTGACACACTGCCACGCCGGTAGATTCTGGACCGGCCGACAGGCACCCGGAGCGGGCTAGCCTGCGAAGGGACGGCACCAGCAGACGGAGGTCACGATGGTGGACAGCACGAACGGATTACGGCTGACGAGGCGCACGCTCCTCGGCCTGGGTGGGGCAGCCGCGGTCGCGGGCGCGCTGGCGGCCTGCGGCAGCAACACAGGCCGGGAGACGACCCCGAGCGCGGGAGCGTCTGGTGCGGCGGGAGGCTCGAAGCCGACTCTGCAGCAGTGGTACCACCAGTACGGCGAGGCGGGCACGCAACAGGCGGTCGAGAGGTACGCGGCGGCATACAAGGACGCCACGGTGAAGGTGAGCTGGAAGCCGGGCGACTACGACCAGTCGACCGCAGCATCGCTGCTCACCGACGCCGGTCCCGACGTGTTCGAGTACGGCAACGGCCCGACGATCGACATGATCAAGGGCGGCCAGGTCGTCGACCTCACCGACACCATCGGCTCCGCCAGGGACGACTTCAACCCCTCTTTGCTGAAGCGGATGAGCTACCAGGACAAGGTGTGGGCCATCCCGCAGGTCATCGACATGCAGATGCTCGTCTACCGCAAGAGCATGCTCGACGCTGCCGGGGTCCAGCCGCCGAAGACGATGGACGAGCTGCTCGCCGCCGCCAAGGCACTGACCAAGGGCAACGTGAAGGGGCTCTTCGTCGGAAACGACGGCGGCGCAGGGCTGCTCGGTGGACCGATGCTGTGGTCGGCCGGCCTCGACTACCTCACCGAGGACAACAAGTTCGGTTTCGACGACCCCGCCGCCGCCGCCGCGTTCGCCAAGCTGCGTGAGCTCTGGGAGAGCAAGGCGATCCTCCTCGGCGCGCCCAAGGACTGGTTCGACGCGTCGGCGCTCACCTCGGGCCTGACCGCCATGCAGTTCACCGGCCTGTGGACCTTCCCCGACATCAAGAAGGGCTTGGGTGACGACTTCGGCGTCCTGCCGTGGCCCGCCATGCCGGGCGGCAAGCAGTCGGTGCCGGTGGGCGCCTACGGCTCGTGCGTGAGCGCCAAGAGCAAGAACGTCGACGCCGCAAAGAAGTTCGCGGCGTGGCTGTGGATCGACCAGACGGACTACCAAGTCGACTTCGCGACGGCATACGGCTTCCACATCCCGTCGCGCACGAGCCTCATCGACAAGGCGACCACCCTCAAGTCCGGACAGGCCGCGGACGCCGCGAAGCTCGCCACCGACGTGGGCCACGCGCAGAGTCCGCTGCTGTGGACGCCGAAGTGCAGCACGGCGTTCGGCGACATGATGGTCAAGGTCGTCAAGGGTGGTGCGGACCCCAAGGCCGAGATCGCCACGGTCAGAGGCGTCGCCGAGGCCGAGCTGAAGCGAGTCCTCGCCTGAGCGCCGCGGCCCCGGCCGCTCGTCCGGACAGGCCGGCGCAGCGCGTGCGGCCGCCGCTGGGCGAGCGGTTGCGCGGCCGGCAGGACCGCAACCTGTGGTTCTGGGTCTTCGTCGGCCCTTTCGTCGTCGGCCTGGTCGTCTTCATCTACGTGCCCATCGCGTGGAGCATCTACCTGTCGTTCTTCGACTCCTACAACACGGTGACGCCCACGAGGTTCGTGGGGCTCGGCAACTACGCCGACATGCTGCGCGACCCCGCTTTCCGCAGCAGCCTGCTGACCTTCCTCGCCTTCGCGGCCTTCATCGTGCCGCTCACCTTCGTGCTGTCGCTCGCGACGGCCCTGCTCATCGCCCGGGCGCGCGTGCTGCAGGCCTTCTTCCGGTCCGTCTTCTTCCTGCCGACGGCCTGCTCCTACGTCGTGGCCGCCCTCATCTGGAAGATGGGCATCTTCTCCGGCGTCCGCTCCGGCCTCGCCAACGCCCTCCTCGGCTGGTTCGGCATCGAGTCCATCCCCTGGCTGTCGCTGACCGACCCGCCGTGGTACTGGCTCGTCATCGTCACCGCGCGGCTGTGGCTGCAGGTCGGCTTCTACCTCATCCTCTTCCTCGCGGGCATCCAGCGGATCTCGCCCACCCTCTACGAGGCCGCCGCCATCGACGGTGCCGAGGGCTGGAAGGTCCTGCGCCACATCACCCTGCCGCAGCTGCGCGCGACGTCCACCGCGGTGCTGCTCCTGCTGCTCATCAACGCCTTCCAGGCCTTCGACGAGTTCTACAACATCCTGTCCACCTTCGGCACCTACCCGCCCTACGCCCGGCCACCGCTCGTCTACCTCTACTACACCGCGCTCGGCTCCGGGCAGGACTTCGGCCACGGCAGCGCGGGGGCGGTCATCCTCACCCTCGTCATCGCCGTCGTGGCCCTGACCCAGAGCCGCCTGCTCCGGCTGGGCAGCAGGGACGACTGATGGCGATCGTGCGCAGCCGACGGTCCGTGCGCGTCGCCGCGATCGGGCGCTACACGGCCCTCGGGATCGCGGCCCTGCTCTTCCTCATCCCCTTCTACCTGCTCCTGCGCAGCGCGTTCATGCGCGAGCAGGACCTCGTCTCGCCCGACTTCCACTGGCTGCCGCCGGTGTGGAACTCCGACAACCTCACGGGCCTCTTCGACAACCCGGCTATCCCGATGGCCCGCAGCCTGCTCAACTCGCTGGTCATCGCGGTGGTGCAGACGATGGGCGTCATCGTCATCTCCGGCCTCGCCGGCTACGGCCTGGCCCGCATCCCCTTCCGCTGGTCGGGCGTCGTCTTCTGGGCCATCACCGCGACGCTGCTCATCCCGGCGGCCGTGACGTTCGTGCCCAGCTTCGTCCTCGTCTCCACGCTGGGCTGGATCTCGACGCTGCGCGGCCTGATCATCCCCGGGCTGTTCCAGGCGCTCGCGACGTTCCTGTTCCGGCAGTTCTTCCTCGGCTTCCCCAGGGAGATCGAGGAGGCCGCCTTCCTGGACGGCCTCGGCTACTGGGGCACCTTCTGGCGCGTCGTCGTGCCGAACTCGCACGGCTTCGCGGCCGCCATCGGCACCATCACCTTCATCGGTTCGTGGAACGCCTTCCTGTGGCCGCTCGTCATCGGGCGCGACCAGTCGTCCTGGACCGTGCAGATCACGCTGTCGACCTTCCTCACCGCGCAGTCGGTCCAGGTGAGCCAGCTCTTCATGGCGGCGCTCGTGGCGATCCTCCCGCTGCTGCTGATGTTCCTCTTCCTCCAGCGGTGGATCGTCGAGGGGGTCGAGCGCACCGGCATCGGCGGCGAGTGACCTGCGCGCCGCTTCCCCCAATCGAGGTGTCAGGCGGCCGTATGCCGTCGTCGATCACCTCGAACCGGGTGGCAGGTCACTGCAGGCCGTTGACGTCGGCGCGCCGGGCGATCGTGGCCGTCGCCCGCCGCCGCACCCCCGGCGGCACGGTGGGCGCGATGTCGTCGAGGAAGGCGAACCGGCGCCGCAGCGACCGGTGGTAGGCGTCGTCCCGACCGGCCGCCCGCACGACATGCCACCAGTCGAGGACATCGCCCCAGCCCGGCGCGGCGAGCGAGCCGCCGAACTGCTGAATCGCGAGCGCCGAGCACAGGCTCGCGAACGTCATCCGGTCGACGAGCGGCCACCCGGCGAGCGTCCCGACGAGGATGGCGGCGCCGAAGACGTCCCCGGCGCCGGTGGGGTCGAGCGGCGGCACCCGCAGCGACGGCACCGCGGCCTCCTCGCCGGTGGTCGAGTCGATCCCGATCGCTCCGTCCGAGCCCTGCGTGACGATGGCCACGGGCACCCGGTCGGCGAGGGCGTAGAGCGCCTCCTGTGCCGTCGACGTACCCGTGTAGGCCATCGCCTCCACGGCATTCGGCAAGAAGGCGTGGCAGTGGTCCAGGCGCGCGAGCACCTCCTCGGCCCAGCGCTCCCCGGGGTCCCAGCCCACTCCGGCGAAGACGAGCGCCCCCTGCTCGCGGGCGAGGTCGACCCACGTGGGCGCCGAGCCGCCGTGCGTCGAGGCCTCGGCGAGGTCGACGAGGACGGCGCGGGAGCACGGGGGTATGCCGATGAGCTCGGTGGCGTCGACGGGTGCGGGATGCCCGTGGGAGACCATGCTCCGGTCGCGGTTCACCGACATCGAGACCGTGACCGGGCTGTGCCAGTCGGGAAAGCGCTGCGACCGGCTGAGGTCGATGCCCTCCTGCTCCTCCAGCGTGCGCCAGCAGAAGTCGCCGTAGTCGTCGTCGCTGAAGGCCGCGGCGAGCGACGTGCGCAGGCCGAGGCGCTGCGCGGCCACGGCGAGGTTGGCGATGCCGCCGGGACACGAGGCCATGCCCTCCGCCCACACCTCGGTGCCCGGTGCGGGCGGCGTCGTGAGGCCGGCGAAGATGATGTCGAGGTAGACCGTTCCCCACACGAAGACGTCGAAGGGCGGGGTCCCCGGCCCCCGCCTGCTCGCCAGCGGGTCGAACGCGGTCTCGGGCATGGAATCATTCTCGCGCAGGGTCAGCCGGCGTCCGGCGACGGAGGGGTGGGCACGAATGCGGTTGGTGATCCTGGGCGGTGGCGGCTTCCGGGTCCCCCTCGTCCACGGCGCGCTCCTGGGGGACCGGGGGCCGCGCCGGGTCGACGAGGTCGTCCTCCACGACACCGACGCGACCCGGCTGGACGCGATCGCCAGGGTGCTCGCGCAGCAGGCGGAGGGTCACGACGATCCGCCGCGGCTGACGGTGACGCGGGACCTCGACGGGGCCCTCGACGGCGCCGACGCTGTCTTCTCGGCGATCCGGGTGGGCGGCCTCGCCGGGCGCACCGCCGACGAGCGGGTGGCCCTCGACCTCGGACTGCTCGGCCAGGAGACGACGGGCCCCGGTGGCGTCGCCTATGGGCTGCGCACCGTGCCGGTCGCCGTCGACATCGCCGAGCGGGTGCGGCGGCTCGCCCCCACCGCGTGGGTCGTCAACTTCACCAACCCCGCCGGCATGATCACGGAGGCCATGCAGTCCGTCCTCGGCGACCGGGTCGTCGGCATCTGCGACTCGCCGCTCGGCCTGGCCCGGCGGGCAGCGCTCGCCCTCGGCCGCCGCCTCGAGGACGTGGACGTCGACTACGCCGGGCTCAACCACCTGGGGTGGCTGCAGGGCCTGCGGGCCGACGGGCGCGACGTGCTGCCGCAGCTGCTCGCGGACCCGAGCCGGCTCGGCGGCATGGAGGAGGGCCACCTCTTCGGGATCGACTGGCTGCAGACCCTCGGCGTGCTGCCCAACGAGTACCTCTACTACTACTACTTCACCCGCGACGCCATCGCGTCGCTCACGGCGAGCCCCACGACGCGTGGGGAGTTCCTCCTCGGCCAGCAGCGGGACTTCTATGCCGCCGTCGGCCGGGCTCCGGAGGCGGCGTGGTCGTCCTGGGACGCAGCGCGGCGCGAGCGCAACGCCACCTACATGCGTGAGGCCCGCACCGGTGAGGGGCAGGCGCGCGATGACGTCGACGGGGGCGGCTACGAGGGCGTCGCCCTCGCCCTGCTGGCGGCCCTGGGCAGGGACGAGCCGGCCACCCTCGTCCTCAACGTGCGCAACGGGCGGTCGGTCCCCGGGCTTGCGGAGGACGCCGTGGTCGAGGTGCCCTGCCGGGTCACGGCCTCCGGGCCGGTGCCCTGCGCCGTCAGCCCGCTGACCGGCCACCCCCTCGGGCTCGTCCAGCAGGTCAAGGCGGTCGAGCGCCTCACGATCCGAGCGGCGCGCGAGGGCGCCGAGGCGGTGGCCGTCGAGGCGCTCGCGCTCCACCCGCTCGTCGACTCCGTGACGACCGCCCGGCAGCTGCTCGCCGGCTACCGGTCGCGGATCCCGGAGCTCGACCGGGTCTTCGCCCCGCGCTGAGGCGCACCGGCCACGGTATGCCGTCAGGGCCACCCGGGCGGGTAGGCCGCCGGTGACAGCAGGACGGGTAGGCCGCCGGTCCCACCCGGGCGGCCCGCGGCATACCGGGCGAGCACACCGACGACCATTGGTCGTCGTCAACCCGGCCGCTCGTGCTCAGCCCGGGGGTCGACGCGGAGGTAATGGTCGTCCGGGTGCACACCCGCCCGGGCGCCAGACCCACCCCACCCGCCCTCCGGTGACACAATCGCGGCGTGCTGGAGGCTGCGTGGTGGGGGTTCGTGGGGGGCGCTGCCCTGCTGCTCGGCGCCCTGCTCGGCATCTTCGCCCGGGTGTCCAACCGCGTCATCGGGCTCGTCATGGCCTTCGGTGCCGGCGTCCTCATCAGCGCGGTCGCCTTCGAGCTGACCGAGGAGGCCTATCGGGCAGGCGGTGCGCTGCCCGTCGTCGTGGGGCTCGTCGGGGGCTCGCTGGTCTTCTTCCTCGGTGACTGGGTCATCGACAACCGCGGCGGCCACCGCCGCAAGAGCCCGCAGGGCCCCCAAGAGGGAGCCGGCCCGATGGCGCTCGTCCTCGGCGCGCTCCTCGACGGCATCCCGGAGTCGGCCGCCATCGGCGTCAGCCTGCTCGGCGGGGGGCGGATCGGGCTGCCCATCGTCGCCGCGGTCTTCCTGTCCAACGTCCCCGAGTCGATGGCGGCGAGCGCCGGTCTGCGGCGCACGGGTCGCTCGACGAGGTACATCCTCGGGTTGTGGACGAGTGTGCTCGTCGCCTCGGCCGTCGCCTCGGCCGCGGGCTACGTGCTGCTCGACGGCGCGTCCGCCACGGTCACCGCGACGATCCAGACCTTCGCCGCCGGGGCCATCATCACGATGCTCGCGGACACGATGATGCCCGAGGCGATCGAGCACTCCGGCCGCCTCGTGGGCCTGCTGACGATGCTGGGCTTCGCGCTCGCCTTCCTCCTCAGCGCGCTCGGCTGACCGGCTGCGGGGACGTGAGCCTCATCGGGAGCGGCCTGCCCCGGGGGCCGGCGTGACCGTCGAGCACCGGACGCCGGGGGCGGCGGGGCGTCGACACCTCGCGGCTCTCCTGCCGCGCGCGCCGCATCTCCACGCCGAGCGCCCGCCCGAGCCGCGTGTATGCCGTGAACTGGCCGTCGTCGAACCACTGGTCGCCCGTCGAGTCGTGCGGGAACTCCCGGTGCTGGGCGGCATACGACAGCAGCCCGTACGGCATCTCGGGCCACAGCAACGCGCGTCCGACGAGCAACGTGCCGGTGCGGGCGCCCTCGGGCAGGCCCGACGCTGCGGGGTAGGTGAAGGTGCCGAGGATGACCGGCTCCTTCGCCAGGGCCGAGTTGACCGCGGTGAGCGGCGCCTGCGGCACGAGCGGGTTGCCGGCGCCGGGCTCGGCGTGGAACGGGTGGTGCAGCGTGATGCTGACGCCGAGCTCGCACTCGGCGAGCGCGATGGCCTCGGCCAGCCCCGGCGCGGTCGGCGGGCTGTCTCCCCCGCCGTCGACGCAGTAGATCGTCGTGCAGCGGCGCCGCAGGAGCTCGACGATGCCGAGGTTCTCGTAGTGGCCGCCGTCGGTGACGTGCAGCAGCCGCTCCTGCACCGGGTGCACGTTGAACACCTCGCGCAGCAGGTAGGTGGCCCGGCGGATGGCCGGCAGGCCGGGCATCGTCCAGTCGAGCACCCGGCCCTGCGCATCCCGGGCCTCACGCATGGCGCTGAGGAACAGCGGGTTGGGCAGCCACGCTCCGAGCCGGGCCCCAGAGATGGCGAGGAGCACCTGGTACCACCGGGAGAAGCGGCCCATCGCGGCGGCGACCGCCGCGCCGCTGATGGCGACGGCGGCCTGGACCGTGAGGTCGCGCTGCAGCCGGGGCGGGGCGACGCTCTCGAGCGCCGTGGTGCGCACCCAGCCGATGTCGGGGCCGCCCACCCAGGAGGCGCCCAGCGTGAAGGACACCGCGGGAAGTCCGGAGGGGGTGAGGTGCTGGCCGGTGAGGTTCGCGGCGGCCGCGAAGACGAACTCGGGAAAGGGCCGCGCGGCGTCGGCCACCGTGGCGTAGGAGGACAGGAGCGTGCGCTCGCGCTGGTGGTAGGGCATCGCGACGGTCGCCGGCCCGGTCGCGGTCGGCGCCCGCAGCGTGCGGGTGGCGAAGGCGGTCGCCAGCCGCCGGCGGTAGAAGGGGTGCAGGCTGAGTGACGACTCGTCGACGAAGCCGCCCAGGACCACGACCGCCGCGAGCAGCACCGCGCCCTGGACGAGGGACGTCGTGACGTTGCCTGCCGCGAGGTCGGTGGCCGTCACGACGGTGGCGACGCCGAAGACGAGCAGCCAGCTGGCGACGAGGACGGCGAGGGAGGCAATGACGAGGAGCAGCTGCACCAGCGCCCTCGGCACCGCGATCCTCGTCGCGGGAGCCGCCTTGCCCAGCCCGGCGTTGCGGACGGTCTTGAGCCGCCGCCACAGCATGCTGGCGATGCTGGCGACGTAGGTGAGCGAGACCGCGCCCACCCAGCCGCTGACGCCGACCTGGACGCTCGCGCCGACGAGCGAGATCGTCCGGGCCGCGAGCCACACGATCACGGGGATGCCGACGGTGATGAGCACGACCATCCCGACGATGTGGGTCATGACCACCGACACGCGCGAGGCCCAGGCGTAGACCCGCTGGGCGCGGACGGACAGCCGGCTGTAGGCGAGCAGCTGCACCAGCCACACCCCGAGGGCGACCCCGCCGATCACGGCGACCGCGGCGACGGCATGCGGCGGCATGGTGAACGGCAGGTCGGGCGTCACGGTCGTGGTGACCCCGGCGGAGTTGGCCCTGGGTGTGGCACGCGGCAGGAGCGGCAGCGTCGCGACCGGGATGCTGCGGTAGAACCACGCAGCCGCGAGCCCCAGCACGACGGCCGGGGCGAAGAGCAGCACGATGCCGGAGAGCAGGCCGCGCGCCAGCACGCCGAGGGCCACGAGCATGCGCCCGGCCGTGTCCGCGAGGTAGGAGGAGTGGCGTCGGACATGGTCGAACTCGACGCTGCCCGCCTGGTATGCCGCGTCGGCGTCGTGCACGGGCGTGGCTCCGTCGAGCAGCCGCTGGCCGTCACCGGCATCGGTGAGCAGCTGGGCGAAGGCCCCGGCCGCGTAGCCGCCCCCGGACACCGACACGAGGTAGTCGGCTCCGCGCAGCTCGGCCCGCAGGCTCTGCAGTGCGCCGAAGGCGACGCTGGCCGAGCGGATGCCGCCTCCGGACAGGCACACGCCGACGGACTCCGTCGCGGCGGTCCGCTCGGCCAGGCCGGTGATGCCGGGCACGGTGTAAGCGCGCCGCCACCGGGACTCGTCGGTCCCCTCGGTGTGGGGGGCGGCTTCGGCGGGGCGGGGCGCTGCCGACGAGTCCGTCGGCGGTGAGGTCGGCCGGCCGCTGGGCTCCGGGGGCGGGATCTCGACGGCCTCGGGCACCCGGATGTCGTCTGCCAGCCAGCCGTGCGTCGCGTGCCGGTCGCCGTAGGGCCCGAACCGGGCGACCCACAGCCGGAACAGGGTGACGACGACCCCCAGGAGGGCGACGACGGCCGCGGGCAGCACCGTGGAGAACTTGACGGTCGCGGCCGCGGCCACGGCGTCGAGGACACGGCCGCGGTCACCGACCCCGCGCAGGGCGGCGGTGAGCAGGAGGTTCTCGATGAGGTCGGCCACCACGGCCACCACGGCGGCGACGCGGCCCAGCCGGGCGAGCTGGGCTGCCCTCGGGCTCCAGAACACCCACCCGGCGCTGCCCGTCCCGAGCCAGAGGGCGAGCCCGTAGCCGGCGATGAAGACGTAGTCCCACGCGACGGCGCCCTCGGTGCCGGGCGGCAGCGGCCAGTACTGGGACCGGCCGCCGAGCTCCACGGCCAGCATGTCGAGTGCCGGGGCGTTGGCGGCATACGCCCACCCCCCGAGCCCGACGCTCGCGAGGGCCGCCACCGCGAGGCCGAGCGCGCGGCGGCGGCTCGGGACGTCGCGCTTGGGAGCGGGGGGCGGGGTCGACTCACTGACGGACCGGTTCGCCTGGGGCCTCATCGAGCACGCTCCTTCCGGCTCGCTCCGGGGAGCGGGCAGGGCGGCCGCTGGCAGGCCACGCGGGAATCGGCCCTCGGGCCGACACCTCCATGATCCAGCGGGCCGGCCGTGGTGTCATCGTTTCGGGTCGGTCCCGGCCTGCGGCATACGGCCTGCGGCATACGGCCGGGGCGGCGGCTCTCGGCGTCCTGCTGGTCCGTCCTGCTGGTCCGTGCACCCATGGGACACTGGAGTCGTGAGTAGCGCGGTGCAGACAGCTGGGGACCGGCGCCATCCCGCACGGGTGGCGACGATCGGCGTGGTCCTCGCGCTCGTCGGGCTCAACGTCGCCGACCACGTCCTCGCGTGGAACAGCCTGTGGCTCGGCCCGGCAGGAGCCCTCGCGCTGCTCGCCTACGCCCGGGCCGCTGGACTCACGTGGGCGCAGCTGGGCCTCGCCCGGCACACGCACGTCCGCGGCCTGAGGTGGGCCGGCGCGGTCATCGGCGTGGTCGCCCTCGGCTACCTGGCCGGCATCCTGCTGCCGCAGACCCGCACGGCCTTCCTCGACGCGCGCTACCACCTTCCCCCGGCCGGCGCGCTGATGTCGGCCTTCGTCATCATCCCGGTCGGCACGATCCTCCTCGAGGAGGTGGCCTTCCGGTCGGTGCTCTGGGGGCTGTTGTCCCGGCACGCCCGGATGTGGCAGGTGCTCCTCGCCTCGTCAGCCCTCTTCGGCCTGTGGCACGTCCTGCCCGCCATGGCGACCGCCGCCGGCAACCAGGCGATCGGCGCCGCCGTCGCGGGCCTCGGCCCCTTCGCCCGGTATGCCGTCGTCGGCGGCACGGTGGTCTTCACGGCCCTGGGCGGCGTGGTCGCCGGCGAGCTGCGCCGGCGCAGCGGGAGCCTCCTCGCGAGCATGGGGATGCACTGGGCGACCAACTCGCTCGGGGTGCTCTTCGGCCTGCTCGCGTGGCGCCTGGCGTCCTGAGCGGGGGCGGCAGCCCGCACGCGCGGGGATGCGGCGTGGTCGGCGGGCCCCCGAGAGCGCCGGGTGGGAGCGCCGGGGGTGCACCTCTGACGCGCGCGATCCTGCGCGAAGTGTCGAGGTTTCGCGCAGGCTTGCGCATAGACTGCCGGACGTGACGCGCACGGTGGTGGTCGGGATCGACGTCGGCGGGACGCGGACCAAGGCCGCTCTCGTCACGGACAGCGGGGTCGTGCTGGCGCACGTGGTGCGAGCGACGCCGCCGGACATCGGCTCGCGCCTCGGGGTCCTCGCCGCCGAGACCGTGGCGGAGCTCGCCGCGTCGCCTGCCGGGCTGGCCGAGGGCGGGACACCGGCCGTCCGCGCCGTCGGCGTCGTCGTGCCCGGCCTCGTCGACGACGTGCACGGGGTGGGCGTGTGGTCGGTCAACCTCGGCTGGCGGGATCTCGACCTGCATGCGGCGGTCGCGACGCACGTCGACCTCCCGGTCGCCGTCGGGCACGACGTGCGGGCCGGGCTCCTCGCGGAGCACCGGCTGGGCGCGGCCCGCGGCGAGACCGACGCGCTGTTCGTCCCCATCGGCACCGGCATCGCCGGCGCCCTGCTGAGCGGCGGCCGGGTGCTCGCCGGGTCACCGTGGGCCGGCGAGATCGGCCACGTCACGGTCGTGCCGGACGGACCGCCGTGCGGCTGCGGGCGCCGCGGGTGCCTGGAGGCGGTCGCGAGCGCCGCCGCGATCGGCCGGCGGTGGACCGAGCTGTCGGGGGTGACCGGCGATGCCGAGGACGTCGCGGGTCGGGCCGACGCGGGCAACCCGCTGGCCCGCCGGATCTGGTCGGAGGCGGTCGAGGCCCTCGCCTGCGTCGTGGCCCCCGTCGTCGCGGCCGCCGGCACGAGGCTCGTCGTCGTCGGCGGCGGGCTCGTGCAGGCGGGGGACACCCTGCTGCGACCCCTGCGGACCGCGTTGGCGGCCCGGCTGGGCCCGGCGCACGACGTCGAGGTCACCGCCGCCGCCCTCGGCGACCGCGCCGGCTCGCTCGGCGCCGCACTGCTCGCGCTCGACCGGGTCGGGGCATGATCGTCACGGTCACGCCCAACCCGGCTCTCGACCTCACGTATGCCGTGCCCAGCCTGACGCCTGGGACCTCCCACCGCGTCGACCAGGTCCTCGAGCGCGCCGGCGGCAAGGGGATCAACGCGGCCGGCGTCCTCGCCGCGATGGGCGTGCCGTGCGTGGCGCTCGTCCCCGTGGGGGGCCTCCCCGGGTCAGGACAGCACGATGCTGCGGGTCAGCGAGCGCGGGCGGTCGGGATCGAGCCCCGCCCGCTCGGCCCGGTAGAGGCAGAAGCGGTGCAGGCGCACGAGGTCGGCCAGCGCGTCGACGTCACGGTGCTCGAAGTGCGCACCCGTGGACGTGACCTCTTCGGCCAACCCGTCCGGCACGTCGCCGAGGGCCCACGTCGCCCGACCCGGCGCCGCGATGCTGATGGGGCCGTGGCGGTACTCCATGGCGGGGTAGGCCTCGGCCCAGAACTGGCACGACTCCCGAAGCTTCAGGGCCGCCTCGTAGGCGATGCCCACCGTCCAGTCCCGGCCGAGGAACGTGACCTGCTCCACGTCCCGCAAGGCGCCCACCGCTGAGTCGAGCTCCTCCGCGAGCACGGCCCGCGCCTGGTCGATCGCGGCGCCCAGGTCCTCGCCCAGCGAGGCGCGCAGCAGGGCCAGGGTGGTCGTGGCGAACCGGGTCTGCACGACCGACTGCTCGTCGACGTCGTCGAGCAGCACCGTCGTCGCCGAGCGTTCGGCCACCGGCGTCCCAGCCGTGGCGACGATGCTGACGTGGGGGGTCCCGGCCTGACGAAGCGCGTCGATGACCGCCATCACCTCGGTCGTCGTCCCGGAGCGGCTGATGACGACGACGCGGTCATATCCGCGCGCGAGACGGTGCTCGCTCGCGGCATACGCGTCGGTCACGCCCTGACCGCGTGACTCGCGCGCGGCGGCATACGCCTGACCCATGAACCACGACGTGCCGCAGCCGATCGTCGCGACCCGCTCGCCGGGCTGTGGCAGCACCGCGGCGAGCCGCGGCAGGCGCTCCAGAGCGCGGGCCCAGTCGTCGGGTTGGGTCGCGACCTCGGTCGCGAGGTGGCTCGGCTGCGGCATGCCCGGCTCCGATGGTGGTCGAGGTGAGTGTCTGTGCGCGGTTCACACCCTAAGCGAGCACAGTCAGGCATGTCCACCGCCCCCGCGGCGCGGTATGGTCGCGTCGTGTCCGACTCCGTCCGTGACTCGATCCGTGACTCGATCCGTGACTCCAGCGGTGACTCCAGCGGTGACTCCAGCGGGGCCTCGATGCGTGCCGACGCGGCGGGCGAGGCGGCCCCCAGCCGCGCCGGTCGGTGGTCGGCGATGCTGGATCGCCTGGCGACCACGGGGCGTCTCGGCGTCGGTGAGGCGGCCGAGCTGCTCGGCGTGTCCGAGGCGACGATCCGGCGGGACTTCGCCGAGCTCGTGCGGCGCCAGCTCGCGACCCGCAACCACGGAGGCGTCGTCGCCACCTCGGTCGCCTACGAGCTGCCCTACCGCTACCGCAGCACCCAACGCGACGACGCGCGCACGCGGGTGGCGGCGGCGGCCGCCGCGCTCGTGCAGCCCGGCCAGGTCGTCGGGCTCAACGGCGGCACGACGACGACCGCGACGGCGCGCGCCCTCGCGTCCCGGGAGGATCTCGCCGAGGGCGGGGAGACCACCATCGTCACCAACGCCCTCAACATCGCCACGGAGGCGGTCCTGCGACCGCACGTGCAGTGCGTGTCCCTCGGTGGCGTCGCGCGCCCGGAGTCCTACGAGGTGACCGGGCCGCTGGCCATCCTCGTGCTGCAGCAGCTGTGGCTCGACGTCGCCATCGTCGGCGTCAACGGGTTGACGGCGCGGGAGGGCGCGACGTGCCGGCACGAGGACGAGGCGGCCATCATCCGAGCGATGATCGAGCGGTCGAAGAGCGTCATCTGCGTCGCCACCGGCGACAAGATCGGGGTGCGCACGTTCGCCTCGATCAGCCCGGCGTCCCGCCTCGACGACCTCGTCACGACCCACGGCGCAGATGCCGACGAGATCGCAGCCCTGCGTGCCGCCGGCGTGCGGGTGCACGTCGTGTGAGTGGCCAGGAGGCCGCTGCCGAGCGGTATCGGTGCGTGATTGTGACCGGATTGACGAAACTCTGCTCATCATTGCGCTTGCGGACGGGCGGCTGCCCGCTCTAGTTTGGGCGTCACCGCGGCGGGCGTGGCCACGACGACGTGCCCTCGAAGGCCCCGCGGTACCGATCCAAGGAGAGACATGAGGTCAGCAAGGACATCCGTCGCCCTCGCCGGCGCGGCGATCACTGCCCTCGCCCTCGGCGCCTGTGGTGGCGGCACCGGGGCGGGCACGGCGCCGGGGGCCGCGGGGACCCAGGGCGGGGCCGCCGGGGAGGCCAAGTCGATCAAGCTCGTCGCCGCCGAGTACTCGAAGACGAACACGAAGGCCTTCTGGGACGCGTTCGCCAAGACGTACAAGGACAAGACCGGCTACACCCTCGAGGTGCAGGTCGTCAGCTGGGACAACATCGACCAGCAGTCCTCGACGATGATCCAGAACAACCAGCCCCCGGACATCCTCAACCTCAACGCCTACGCGAGCTATGCCAAGGACGGGCTGCTCTACAGCGCCGACGAGGTGCTGCCCGAGACGGTCAAGTCCGACGTCCTCGACACGTTCGTCAAGTACGGCACCTACAACGGCAAGTTCTACGGCTTCCCCGACCTGTCCTCCGCCCGGGCCCTGTTCTACAACAAGACGCTGTTCAAGCAGGCGGGCATCAACGAGCCCCCGAAGACGTGGGCCGAGCTGGCCGAGGACGCGAAGAAGATCAGTGCTCTCGGCGGCGGAACGGCCGGCTACGCGCTACCGCTCGGCCCGGAGGAGGCCCAGGGCGAGTTCTCCATGTGGCTGTTCAACAACGGCGGCCAGTGGAAGGAGGGCGGCAAGTGGGTGATCAACTCGGACAAGAACGTCGAGACGCTGACCTTCCTCAAGAAGCTCACCGACGACAAGGTCACGCAGAACAACCCCGCCCGCACCAACCGGGCCGACGCCTTCGACCTGTTCAAGTCCGGCAAGGCAGGCATGGTCGTCGGGTTCAGCCCCCTCGCCGCGGCCCTCGACGCGGACAAGAAGGTCGACTACGGGGTCGCGGCGTTCCCGTCCAACACCGGTGGCGCGAGCAAGACCTTCGGTGTCACCGACTACCTCATGGCGTTCAAGAAGCCCGGGAACGACAAGGCGGTCAAGGCCTTCTACGACCTCTACTACCAGCCGGACCAGGTCAACACCTTCATCAAGAACGAGGGCTTCCTGCCCGTCACGAAGACCGGCCTCGAGAAGTTCAAGGGCGACCAGAAGCTCAAGGTCTACCTCGAGACCCTGCCCAACGCCCAGCTGACGCCGACCGACGACCCGACGTGGGACAAGATCAAGCTGGCGGTGCAGCAGAACCTCGGCAGCGCCATGACCGGTGACCCCAAGGCGGTGCTCGACAAGCTGCAGCAGACGGCCGAAGCCGGCGGCTGACCGGTGCAGGACGCGATGTCGACGCCGGCCCCGGCACCTCTCGCCGGGACCGGCGGCCGACCCCGGCGACGCCGGCCCCGCGCGGGGCAGGTCGGGCGGGTCCGACCGGCCGTGGCGCTGCTCTGGCTCGCCCCGGCCCTCGCCCTCATCGTCGGGGTCGTCCTCTATCCGGCGGTCAAGCTCTTCGACGCCTCCCGCGGGGCGTTCTCCATCACCGGGCTGCGCCGGGGCGATGCGGGCTGGGACAACTACACCAAGGTCCTCGACCACCCCGACCTGCGCCAGGTCCTGACCAACACGGTCGTCTGGGTCGTCGCCGTCGTCGCGGTGACGATCCTGCTCAGCCTCGCCCTCGCCCAGTTCCTGGTGAAGCAGTTCCCCGGACGGCGGTTCGTCCGCTGGGCCGTCATCGTGCCCTGGGCCGCCTCGCTCATCATCACCAGCCAGCTGTTCGTCCTGCTCTACGACTACAACTACGGCGTGCTCAACCACGTGCTGCTGCGGCTGGGGGTGCTGAGCCAGCCGATCGACTTCCTCGGCAACGACAGCTGGACGATGTTCTCGATGGTCGTCGTCGGCGTCTTCGTCTCGCTGCCCTTCACGATCTTCGTCTTCATCGCCGGGCTGGGCGCTCTGCCCACCGACGTCATGGAGGCCGCGACCGTCGACGGCGCGTCGCCGTGGCAGCGCTACCGGCACATCACGCTGCCGCTCCTGCGGCCCGCGCTCATGGTGGCCACGGTCCTCAACGTGATCTACGTCTTCAACAGCTTCCCCATCATCTACACCCTCAACGACCGCAACCCGGGATACCTGCACGACACGACGATCACGTTCATGTACAAGCTGGCCTTCAAGAGCCAGGAGAAGGACGTCGGGATGTCCGCCGCGGCCGGCGTCTTCAACGTCGTGCTCATCCTCGTCGTCGTGGCGATCTACCTCCGGATCATCAACTGGCGCGAGGAGGCGACCCGATGACCGCCACCACCAGCGCCCCACCGAGCACACCGGCATACCGGCCGGCGCCGCGCCGACGACGGGACCGCCGCGTGCCCATGGCGGTCGGTGGCGCGCTCGTCGCGCTCCTGTTCCTCGCGCCCTACCTGGTGATGGTGCTCGACTCGCTGCGCACGAGCACCGACGTGAAGACGACGCCGACCTCGATCCTGCCGCGCGTGTGGCAGTGGGACACCTACGCCCAGGTGCTCGGCGACGACCGCTTCCTCGCGTGGCTCAAGACGTCGCTGCTCGTCGCCACCGGTTCGACGGTCATCGTCATCCTCGTGGCCATCCCGGCGGCCTTCATGACGGCCCGGCACCGGTTCCCCGGGCGCACCGCCTTCCTGCTCCTCGTCCTCGTGACCCAGATGTTCGCGCCCACCTCGCTCGTCGTGGGCCTCTACCGCGAGTTCTTCGAGCTCAACCTCATCAACACGTATGCCGCGCTCATCGTCACCAACGCGGCGTTCAACCTGGCCTTCGCGATCTGGATCCTGCACGGCTTCTTCTCGTCCATCCCCACCGAGGTCGAGGAGGCCGCGGCGCTCGACGGTGCCGGCCGGGTGCAGACGCTGCGGCGTGTCATGCTCCCGCTCACCCTGCCGGGCCTCGTCACGGCGACGATCTTCACCTTCATCGCCGCGTGGAACGAGTACGTCGTCGCGCTGACGCTCATGATCGACGACGCGAAGAAGCCGCTGACCGTCGGGATGCGGGCCTACATCACCGGCTACGAGCAGCACTGGGACCAGCTCTTCGCCGCGTCGGTGATCGCCGTCGTCCCCGTCGTGCTGCTCTTCGCCGCGATCGAGAAGCACCTCGTCGGCGGGCTCACCGCCGGCAGCGTCAAGTAGCCGCGTCCCGCGGCCGAGTCAGCGGCGGCGGGAGGGGCGGCCGTGGCGAGCGATGAGCGCACGGGCATCCGGACTGCTCGCGGCCGTCCCCGCCCAGACACGGCGACCCGCGCGGACGGACGGGACCGCCGGCGACGAGACGGGGTCCACCGCACCGGCGCGCTCGATGGGGGACACGAGCGCGATCTTCGCGCCGCCCTCGGGGGCCCGCTCGGCCCGCACCCACCCGCCGCGGCGCGCGGCGATGTCGAGGACCAGGCCGAGGCCGAGGCCGGTCTGTGACAGCTCGTCGCGCATCGCCGCCACGGACCGGGCGACGTCGCGGGCACCGTTGAGCGCCTCGACGAGGGCCGGGGAGAGCCCCGGACCCGAGTCGGCGACCCCCAGCGCCACCGTGGCCGTCGCCACGTCGCGGGTGCCGAAGACCCGGATCGTGTCGCCGTGCGTCGTGTAGCGGATGGCGTTCTCGACCAGCGTGTCGAGGAAGGCGCGCAGCCGCTCCTCGACGCCAGTGGCCGTGCCGGCCCCGGGCTCGACGACCCAGACCCGGTCGGCCACACCGGACCACCGCTGGACGGTCTGGACGAGGAGGGAGTCGAGGTCGAGCAGCCGCGGCTCCGGGTCGCCGTGCACCGCGATGCTGCGCACGAGCCGCTCGCAGACGCGCGTGAGCCGGGCCAGCTCCTCATCGATGATCTCCAGCTCGGCGGCCTCCTCCTGGCCGTGGGGCTGGCTCCGCAGCACCTCCACGTAGCCGCGGGCGATCGTCAGCGGGGACCGCATCTCGTGCGACGTGCGCTGCGTCAGCAGATCACGGCCCCGGGCCTCCTCGCGCTCGCGGTCGGCGAGGACCGTGAGCGCGGCGAGGGCGCGCTGCCGCCGCTTCACGTGCCACACGAGCAGGAGCATCAGCAGGAGCATGAGCGGGATCTCGGCGGTCTCCTCCCAGGCCACGACCCCCGTGGCAGCCCGGGAGAGGAGCACGGCGCCGGTGGCCCCCGTGAACCCGGTCAGGCCGAGCACCGTCAGCAGGTCCCTCCACGGGGCGAGGCCGTAGAGCAGGGCGAAGGCGCCCCAGGCCAGGTGGTAGGGCACCGTCTCGGAGCCGGGCATGAGCCACATGAACAGCGCCCCGGCGCCTGCCGCGGGAAGCCAGGCCAGGAAGGTCCTCGTGCCGGTGACCATCAGTCCTCGTAGAAGCAGTAGCCGACCCGGCGCACCGTCTCGAGGGGCAGGTCCGCGCCGAGCTTGCCGCGCAGTCGCCGCACACACACCTCGACGACGTTGCTGCCCGGGTCGAAGTCCAGGCCCCAGATGTCGTGCAGCAGCTCCTCGCGGCGGCACACCTCACCACGTCGCCGCATGAGGTGTGCGAGGAGGGAGAACTCGCGCTCGGTGAGCGTCACGTCGATCCCTCCGGCCCGTGCCCTCCGGCGGTCGAGGTCGAGGCGCACGCCTCCCGCGACGAGGAAGCGCTCCTCGGCGGCCGGCCGCTGGGCACCCAGGTGGCGACGGACCCGGGCGAGCAGCTCCACGAGGGAGAACGGCTTGGCGACGACGTCGACGGCGCCGCGCTCGAGGGCCTGCACCCGGGCGGCGACGTCCGTCACCCCGGAGATGACGATCACCGGCGTCTGGTCCTGCCGTTCGCGCAGCGAGGCAAGGACTGACAGGCCGTTGGTGCCGGGCATGACGAGGTCGAGCAGCACGAGGTCGATGTCGGCGTCCTGCAGCCGGCCCAGCGCGGCCCGGCCGTCGGGCATCGAGACCACCTGGTGTCCCTGTGACGAGAGCGACCGCGAGAGCAGCGTACGGATCCGCTCCTCGTCGTCGACGATCATGACGGTGCTCATGGAAACCCCCTCCCCGAGATCCCGAGTATGTGGGCGTCGCCTCCGCGGCCGCCGGGAAATTGCGGAAGTGGGCGACCCGCGGCTGCCGGCTGGGTGGTTCCGCCCGGTTTCGTCCCCGATAGATGACGGCCAGATGACGCAGGTCGTCCCGACGGATGACGCACCGGTGTCCGGCAGGGCTTCGGCGCCATGACGAGGTGGTGACCTCTGGCTGAGAGTCGGGTCACGTCGGCTCTTGGCGGCCACGAGGGTGCCACGGTCACGACAACGTCGCAGCCTCCACGGGCTGCGAGGACGACCCGGGGAGCCACCGTGAAGACCTGGATGACGCACCGCCTGTCCCGAAGGACCCTGCTCGCCGGCGTGGCGGCAGTGGTCACCGCCACCGTCGCCCTGCCGGCGGGAACGGCCGCGCAGGCGGTGCCGCTCGCCGCGAGGCGTCCGGCCGCCGTCGCCCCGGCGGCAGCGGCGGCTCCAGGCAGCATCACCCTCGCGGTCACCAGCGCCCGGAGCGTCAACACCGGCCCTGGTTTCGTCCACAAGGGCGACCCGGTCACGGCATACCGGTGGATGATCAACGTCGACGACACGGGCGACCCCGGCACCGCGGCCACGCCGCTTCTCGACCGGTGCCTGCCGGGACGCGCGCCCGGGGGGAGCAGCGACCCGAACTACGCCGACACGTGCCCCTGGCCGTCGGTGCGCACGACGTCGGGGCACGCCGCCATCGTCGCCCAGGGCACGCAGGCCGACCTGTCGTCGAGCACGGCGCTGGACAACCTCCCCCCCGGCAAGTACCTCGTGTCCGTCCTCGCCGACGGGTTCAAGATCGACGGGGCCCACTTCACCGTGAGCAGCGGCGTCACGACGGCGGTGGCCGTCATGATGCACCCGACGCCGCTGCCGCTCGCGACCATCCGCATCCAGGTCTTCAACGACAGCGCCCCCGTCGACGGGACGTACGAGATCCAGGCGGAACGAGGGCTGGCCGGGTTCACGGCCAACCTCAGCGACGTCTTCGGGGTCGTGAGCACCGACTACTACGGCAACGCCCTGTGCACGGCCTACGTGCACCAGAACGCCGACGGCACGGGCCCGATCCGCTTCGACACGAACAACCGGCCGATCGTCGACACCGCCGCGACCACCGGCGTGTGCCGGAGCGACGCGTCCGGCCAGATCGTCATCCCCAACCTCGGGCCGAACCGCTACGGCGCGACCGTGAGCCCGCCTGCCGGGACGACGGGGTGGGTGCAGACCACGACCCTCGAGGGTGGGCACGACCACGACATCTGGGTCCAGGAGGGCGACACCGGCTACGACAGCGAGCTGACCAGGGGGGCCGAGAAGGTGCCAGCGGTCCAGTTCGGCTTCGTCGCCACGAAGGCGATCCCGGTCCCGGCCACCAACCCGCCCACGGGTGAGATCAAGGGCGTCGTCATCGCCGGCCTGCCCTACATCGGCGGGCAGAACGGCCAGGTGGTGCCCGAGACCGGCTTCGCGGGGGCCAAGTCGGACGGTCCCATCCGCTCCCCGTGGGTGGCGCTGTCGGACCTCGGTGGCGGCGACGCGGCGATCTACGTCGGACGTGGAGCGACCAACGGGTCCTTCGACGTCAAGAACGTGCCCGACGGCACCTACCAGCTGACGCTGTGGGACGCCGACCAGGACTACATCCTCTGGAGCTTCAACGTCGAGGTGAGCGGCGGAGGGGTCGTCGACGTCGGCAACAAGATGCTCGTCGGCTGGTTCACCCACGTCACCGGCACGGTCTTCGTCGACTCCAACGGCAACGGCAAGCGCGATGCCGGCGAGCTCCCGGTCCCGGGCTTCACCCTGTCCGTCCGCGAGCGCGACAACACCCTCATGGACCAGTACACCAACACCGCGACGACGAACTCCGCGGGCGTCTACGACATCCGCGAGACCTACCCACTCAGCAAGTGGGTCGTCCTCGAGGCGTTCAACACGCGCTACCGCACGACGGGGGTGACCTACCAGGCGGCGAACGAGCCCACCGAGACCACGCACCTCGGCGGCCTCGTCGATCTCAGCATCCTGCCGATCATCGGGCTGCGCGGCCGCGTCGACTGGGGGGTGCAGCCCTACGACCCCGGCACGAACGGCGGGATCGCGGCGACCGTGTCCTACGACACGACCCGCAACGAGCTCGACCCGGCCATGGCCGCGAGCGAGAGCTACCAGCCGGGCATCCCCGACGTGCCCGTGCACCTCTACGTGGCGGCCCCGTGCACCGCGACGACCGCGGAGGCCAAGGCCAACGAGTGCCGCCTCAACCACGAGATCGTGCCGCTCACGGTGCCGAACCCGGCATACGACCCCACCGACCCGACCTCCCCCGCGACGATCACCAACCCGGACCCCCAGCGCGGCGCGCTCGTCAAGGGCCCGGAGGTCAACACGGCCTACACCTCGGAGCAGTGGGCCGCCCCCCGCGGGTGCACCGCCCGGGCCTACAACGGGGACCCGCTAACCAGTCAGCTCGCCCTGCCGGAGTTCGGCCCGGACGCCAACCGGCTGTGTGTCGAGGCACCGATGATGGGCTTCACCGCCGGGCCCTCCGACTCCACGCCGGGTGCCGCCGGGCAGAGCGTCAACGGCAACTACGGGTTCTCGACGTCGAAGATCAACCTGTGGCCGCCCACGGACGCCGCGCACAACCCCCAGGGCCTCGAGCTGTATGCCGCCCTGCCGGCCGGCTCCGAGCAGGACCTCCGCCCGCAGGACTACGTCGTCAGCGTCGAGATCCCAGCCAACCCCGTCGGCGGGAAGCCGATGTACGAGGTGACCCGTGAGGAGGACGTCAACGTCTTCGACGGCGACGGCTACCTGCCCCAGGAGAACTTCCCGCCGGCCACCCCGACCATCGCGAACGAGCCGCCCGACCCGCCGCTGCCGTCGCCGACGCCGGCCCAGCCGCCGTCGCAGCAGGCCGGGATCATCGCCCCCTGCGGCGGTGCCCTCCACCAGGTCCACGTGACCAACGCGGCCTTCCTCGCAGGAGGCGGCAGCCCCTTCGAGGGCCAGGACCGCCCGCTCTGCGACGCCAAGCTCGTCACCGTCCGGGACGGCCAGGCCGTCGCGCCGAACTTCAACCTCTTCACGCCCGTGCCGTTGCCCACCCACTTCTGGGGGCTCACCATCAACGACCTGGGGCTCACCCTCGACCCCAGGAGCGTCAACTTCGGTGAAGCGCAAGGCATCCCGCACGCACCGATGGGGATCTACGACTGGTCGGGACGCCTCGTCGACACCGTCCACACCGACTTCAACGGCTTCTACGAGGCCCTCGAGCCGTCAACGAGCACGTACAACTGCCCTGTCCCGGCAGGACCCTGCCCGAACATGTACCGCTTCGTCGGCAACGACCCCGGCCAGCCGGGCGCGCTCAACCCCGACTACAACCCGAGGTTCCGGACCATCGGCACGAGCTTCCAGGGCTGGCCCGGCCTCTACACGGTCACCGACACCGCCCCGACCCAGGCGGCGAGCACCGTGCTCGCCCCGGGCGCCACGGCCGCCAACCCGACGATGTGCGACCTCGGCCCGACGTATCCGCAGCTGCTCGCGGTGGACAAGCCCTACGTGCGGCCCGGCACGGCGGCCGCGCGCACCGTCAGGATCTCCGGCTTCGGGTTCGGCACGAGCGGCTCCCTCGAGATCTACGGCGCGACGGCGACCTCCGCGACGCCGGCCTGGCGGCCCGTGACCACCACGTCCTGGGCGGCCGGCCTCATCAGCTTCGCCATGCCGGCCAACGCCCTCGGGCCCCAGCAGCTGCGGATCACCAACGCCACCACGAAGCGGTCCAGCTTCAACGGGCTGACGGTCCACGCCCTGGCCGCCACGACCTCGAGCACGGCGGGGACGACCGCCGTCAACCCCGTGCTGGCCGAGGTCGGGCCCGGGAAGCGCTACGCGACCGTCCAGGCCGCCATCGAGGCAGCTGCTCCGACGTCCGCCCGCCCCTACTGGCTCGTCGTCGTCTACCCCAACCAGCCCACCGCGGCGAACCCGCGCGGTGAGTACAACGAGAACGTCATCGTCCACCACCAGGTGAAGATCCAGGGGGTCGGCCCCGGAGGCTTCCGCCCCGGCGAGACCACCCCGGTCCCGGGAAGCATCCTCGACGGCGCGGGGTTCAACCCCGACCTGCCCTCGGGCGCCGCCTGGGTCGCGCTGCTCGGCAGGCTTCGGCACTCCGGCCCGGCGGCCGTGCCGGACGCGGCGGTGGTGACGGTGCTCGACGACCCCGCGGCCGGGGCTGCCGTGCCCGCCGCCTACCCGCTCTCGATCGACGGGTTCACGATCACGGGAGGCTCCCAGGCGGACTTCCCGGCCAACGTCAACACCCTCGGTGGAGCGGTGCAGACGCCCTACGGTGCCACCGGTGCGCTCGTCTCGCAGGGCGGGGGCGTCTACGTCCACGCGAACGTCAACGGACTCCGGCTGACCGACAACGTCATCGTCGGCAACAGCGGCTCCTACGGCGGCGCCGTGCGGCTCGGCACGCCGTACCAGGGCAACACCCACAACTACGGTCTTGTCCTGTCCGACAACCAGATCCGGGACAACGGGGGGACGAACCTCGCCGGCGGGATCGGCCTGTTCACCGGCAGCGACGGCTACCGGATCCTCCACAACGCCATCTGCGGCAACTTCTCCGCCGAGTACGGCGGCGCCCTGACCGTCTACGGCTACCAGGCGCACTTCCCCAACGGCAGTGCCTCCAATGGCGGCACCATCGCCCGCAACACCATGTGGTTCAACTCCTCCTACGACGAGGGAGGCGCCGTCATGCTCGCCGGCGAGCTTCCCTCCAGCCCGACCGCGCTCAGCGAGGGCACGGGCAACGCGACCATCGACGCCAACACCATCGTGGCCAACCTCGCCAGCGACGACGGTGGCGGGATCCGGCTGCTGATGGCGAGCGGCGTGCACATCGCCAAGAGCCGGCCCGAGACGATCTCCATCACGAACAACACGATCGCCAACAACGTGTCGGCGCACCAGGGCGGCGGCATCGCCCTCGACGACGCGGCCTTCGTCGAGGTCGTCAACAACACGATCGCCAAGAACCTCACGACGGCGACCGCGGTCACGAGCGACGGACAACCGGCCCCGGCTGGCCTGTCCACCGCTCCCAACAGTGACGCCCTGCAGGCGCGGCTGAGCAACACCACCGTGTTCCCGGGGTCCGCCACCCTGGCGGCGACAACCTTCAGCAAGCCGACGCTGCTCAACGACGTCTTCTGGGACAACCGGGCGGGCTCGTTCAACGGCGGCTACGTCTACGGCATCGGCGTGATGGCAAACGGCGTGGACGGCGGCATCTACACCTGGGACATGGGCGTCGAGGCGGATGCCGGGACGCTGCACCCGGTGAGCTCCGTCATCCAGACGACGACCGGCACCGACGGAGGTGCGGACACGACCGTCACCGACGCCCCGGGCCTGCTCGACCCCTTCGACCTCACCGTCAACGTCCTCGCCTCGCGGACCTACCCGGCGTTCCGGCAGGCCGCGATCGTCACCGCGCTGCTGCCACCAGCGCTGCAGGGTGACTACCACCTGGCGGGCACCAGCTCGCCGGCATACGGCCGGGGCGCTGCGAGCACCCAGGTCGTCTGGGGAAGCCTCTTCACCCAGACCGTCAGCGCACCCCCCGTGGACATCGACGGGCAACCCCGGCCGTCCGCCACCCTGCCGCGTCGCTGGGACGCCGGCTCGGACCAGCTGACGCCATGACCCTCCCGGGGCGCCACCGCCCCCCCGTCGGCCGCTCTGCGCCCGGCGCCCCGGGCGCCCCGGGAGTCCTCTTGAGAGAACCGCACCGGCCCTCGACCTCGAACAGGCGGAGCACACCATGAATGACAACACCACCTCCCGTCCGGTGAACCGCCGCTCGGTCCTTCTCGGCGGCGCAGGGGTCGTCACCGGGACGCTGCTCGGTGCGCGAATGCTGGCCGGTGGGCCGGCATGGGGGGCCCGCCCGGCTCAGGCGGCGCAGGCGGCGGTCGCTGCCGTCGCACCGGGAGGGCAGGCGCGCAGCGTGCACCTCGTGGGCACCGACGGCTGGGTGAGCATGCCCGCCGGGTCGCCGGCGGACCCGCCCTTCTTCCCGGACTCACTGGCACCGGCGCCCTTCGACACCTACGTCTTCGGGTTCCGGGACGTCACGGGGATGAGCGCGTCGCAGGCGGCCGCGCAACGCGGCAAGGCGCAGATCAGCGCGCCGATGCTCGTCTTCGACGAGGGCGACGAGGTGACGATCACGCTCACCAACCTCGGCCTGCTGCAGCGACCCGACCTCTTCGACGGGCACACCCTGCACTGGCACGGGTTCGTCAACGCGATCCCCCTCTTCGACGGCGTGCCCGAGCTGTCGCTCGCCGTGCCGATCGGACGGGACCTGTCCTACTTCTACCGTCCGCACGACGCGGGGACCTACATGTACCACTGCCACTTCGAGGACGTCGAGCACGTGCAGATGGGCATGACCGGGATGGTCTTCGTCCGGCCCCAGCAGAACCGCGCGCCGGTGGGCGGCGACCCGGTCGGCACCAAGTACGCGTACAACGACGGCGACGGCAGCACCCGCTACGACCGGGAGTTCGCCTTCATGCTCACCGAGCTGTGGTCCGCCGCGCACTACCGCGACGCCCACATCCAGGTCAGCGACTGGACCGACTACGACCCGAGCTTCTGGTTGCTCAACGGGCGCGGCTACCCGGACACCGTCACCCCGAACGGCGACCCGCTGTCTGCCGCGGCGGGGCGCCTTCAGTACCAACCGATCTCGTCCCTCGTCACGTGCAACGTCGGCGAGACGGTGCTCCTGCGGATGTCCAACCTCGGATACCAGCGCCACGCGATGACCCTCGACAACCTCGACATGACGGTGATCGCCAAGGACGCCGCCCTGCTCAAGGGTCGCGACGCCACCTTGAACTACCTCGTCAGCAACACCGTCGACATCGGCCCCGGGGAGAGCCGCGACGTGCTGGTGCGGGCCGAGCGCACCGGGGAGTACCTGCTCTACGACCGGACCAACGCCTATCTCGGCAACGGCGGCGGATCGGGCTACGGCGGCATGATGACCGTCATCCGCGTCGGTCCCCCCGGTACGTACGGCCCCCAGACCCTGCCGAACACGTGAACCGCCGACGGAGGACGACGATGAAACTCACGACACCTCGCGCGGCCCGGATGGTCGCGGTGCTCGCAGCGGTCCTGCTCTCGCTCGCCGTGGCCGCGGCCACGACCCACGAGCGGGCCTCCGCGGCCACGTCCGAGGGGCTGCTGTGTGAGTCGAACAGCACGCAGACCTTCTCCCTCACCGCGCGTGCCGGCTACGTGTCGACACCGGACGGGAACTCGGTCTACATGTGGAGCTACGGGATGAGCACCCGTGGCTTCCAGCTGCCGGGCCCGACGCTGTGCGTCGTCTCCGGGCGCACGGTCACCGTGATCCTGCACAACACGCTGCCCGAGGCGACGTCGATCGTCTTCCCGGGCCAGGCGGGCGTCAAGGCCAACGGCAACCCGGCCCAGCCGGAGTTCGCGACCGACGGCACCCTCTCCTCCCTCGTGCAGCGGGCCGCCGCCGACACCGGCAGCGTCACCTACACCTTCACCGCCGGGAGCCCGGGCACGTATCTCTACTCGAGCGGCACCGACGTCGTGAAGCAGAACCAGATGGGCCTCTACGGCGCGCTCGTCGTGCGCCCGGCGGACGGGTCTAGCCGGGTCAACGACCGGGCGGACTCGGCATACAGCCCCCAGCACGACTACGTCTTCCTTCTCTCCGAGGTGGACCCCGAGGTCCACCTCGCGGTGGAGCGCAGCCAGCCCGTCGACTGGGGCGCCTACCGGGCCCGCTACTTCATGATCAACGGCCGCACGATGCCCGACACCCTCGCGGCCAACAACGCGTCCTGGCTGCCGAACCAGCCCTATGGGGCCTTCGTGCACATCAGGCCCTACGACCCGGTGACCAACCCGCTGCCGGCCGCCATCCGCTACCTCAACGCCGGACGCGTCAACTACCCCTTCCACCCGCACGGCAGCGACGAGCGGGTCGTCAACAAGGACGGCCGCGCGCTCCAGGGCACGGATCCGACTGCGCCGCAGGACCTCTCGTACCTCAAGTACGACATCGACGTCATGCCCGGCCAGACCGTCGACGCGCTGATGGACTGGCGCGACGTCGAGCACTGGGACCCCACGACGAACCCGATCCCGACCGAGATCCCGGTCATCACCGACCAGCTCCTCGTCGGGGCCGACACGTGGTTCAGCGAGAGCCCCTACCTCGGCCAGAAGGGCACCTTCCCGTCGAACATCACGGTCAACAACGAGTGCGGCGAGTACTACCACGTGGCCCACAGTCACGCGCTCCAGCAGGCCACCAACTACGGAGCAGCCTTCGGCGGCATGATGACGGTCTTCCGCATCGACCCGCCCGCCGGCTGCCCGACGAGCTGAGGACGGTTCCGATGACCTCTCGACCAGTCAGCATGCGGCGCCGGCTCGGCGTCGCGGTGGCCGCG
>NZ_DASSMH010000015.1:0-18653 GCF_035688975.1 Intrasporangium sp.
GGTTGAAGTGCGCCCCGGACACCGGTCCCAAGGTGGCGATGAGGACGCCCAGGGCCGCCACGGTCGCCACGGCGTTGACGAGCAGCTGCAGCGCGATGTCCTGGGTGAGATTCGTGCCCATGATGCCGGAGCCGATGACGGCGGCCACGAGGGCGCCGGTGCCGGCGAACTCAGCGGCGAAGCGGCGCAGCGGGGCCTGGGAGAGCGACATGAGGAGCGAACGGGCCTTCCGGGTTCAGCGGATCGCGATGAGAGTGACAGCCTGTATCGACGCATGTCAACATAGAAGCTCGTCGATTCACCGAGTGTTCAGCCAGGGGGCGTCGTGACCGGTCCGGATCTGCTCGTCGACCAGCCCACCCGGCCCACGGGCGTGTCCGCGTGTGGCACGGCGCTGGCGTCCCCCATGCCCCGCGCGGTGGCAGAGGAACGCTCCGCGCTGCTCAAGGCGGTGGCCGACCCGGTGCGCCTGCAGCTGCTGTCCCTCATCGCGAGCTCGCCCCGGCAGGAGGCGTGCGTGTGCGACATGACCCAGGTCGTTGGGGTGTCGCAGCCGACGGTGTCGCACCATCTGAAGGTCCTCGTCGAGGCCGGGGTGCTGACCCGGGCGCGGCGCGGCACCTGGGCCTGGTTCACGCTCGTCCCGCGCCGGCTCGAGGACATCACCCGCATCTTCGGCTGACCGCCGGAGCAGTGTCCCTACCGGCGCAGGTGCAGCACGACCCTCCCCCTGGACCCTGCTCCTGGCGCCCGCAACAAGGGCGCGAGCCGACCTCCACGCTCCGCCGCGGTCGGGTGGCTACCCTGCGGCCATGACCGACAACGGCTTCGCTCTGGCGATCGGTGCCTTCGTCACCTCGAGCGGGTTCGCCGCCCTCGTCGCCCTGTTCGCGGCGTGGCTCGCCTGGCGGGGCACCGTGAAGCAGGTCGAGACCGCGCGGAGCGCGGCGACCGCCAGCGCTCGCGCCGCCCGGGCGCTCGCCGAGGCGAGCGACAACCGGCAGCGATGGTGGGAGACGGCGCGCTGGTTCTGGGACAACCGCGCCCGGATGCCGGAGCCGGAGTACCTCGCCGGGCTGGAGGCCCTGACCGACTCGGGGCTGGTCCGGACGGAGGCCCAGCGGGCTATGCTCAGAGCGATGACCACGACCCCACGGCCAAGGGGGTGATGCGCGTGGACGGGTCCGGGAAGCCGAGTTCGCCCGATACGGACGTGCGTGACGACACCGTCGCGTCGCCAGGTGCGCAGGAGTCCAGCGAGGCGCCGGACGCCGGCCACGAGACGGTGTCGATCGATGCCCCGGTCGAGCAGGTGTGGGAGCACCTGATCAGCCGGCCGGGCGCAGAGTTCCTGATCGGTCCGGAGGGGGGCGGCCCGGACCAGTTGTGGCCGAGCACCGGGGGAGCGCACGACACCAGCCGGGGCAGCGCCCCGGCGTGGGGCATCCGACTCTCGTGGCGGCCCGACGACGATGCACCGCCCGCGCTGGTCGACGTCAGCCTGCGCCCCGACGGCGCGGGCACCCGGGTCGACCTCGTTCACGAGGGCGCCGGGAGCACCCGCCTGTGGCGGAACGCGCTGGACCGGCTGCTGTCCTCCTTCGACTCCGCCGGGCGCACCCGGACCCTCGTGGGCCGGACGCCAGAGCCGGACCCGACCCGGGCCGACGGGCTCGAGGCGCGCCGGCGCAAGCTCCTCGCGCACCTCGACGCCATGGGGCCACTGGACAAGCACGCCGTCTGAGCACCAGGCAGGTCCGCGGGCGAGGCGACGCGTGGCACACGCATCCCTGGCGGGTCCGTGCGCATTCCCTGTAGCTTCCCAGCCCCGGGTGACCGCTCCTACCCGCCGGCCCGGCGGCGTTCGAGCATGCCCCGCACGTAGGCCGCCTGTCCGACGTGCTGGCTCGTGTCGTTGACGACCGACACCAGCCGCACGGAGGCGGTGACCGGAGGGTCCCAGCGCCTGTCGACCACCCGCGACAGGCCTTCGGCATCGAGGTCGCCGAGCACGCGCAGCGTGAGCCGGTGCACGGCGTCGTGGTAGCCCGAGAGCACAGCCGGGTCGGTGACCACGAAGGCGCCCACCTCGTCGGCGTCCATGCCGTAGCCGACGGCGTGGGCGGCATACGGCAGGTCGAAGCGCTCCCGCCACCCGTCTGCGATCCAGGCCTGGTCGATGCCGGCGAGGTCGGCCACGTGGTCGTCCTGGACGCGGGTCAGGTGCCACACCAGCCACGCGATCGAGTTGGCCCCGGGGTCTGGGCGCCACAGCAGGTCCTCCGGGGTGAGGCCGGCGAGGACGTCCGGCACCGTCTCGGCGACCCGGCCGAAGGCGTCACGCAGCACGTTGCGGGCGAGGTCAGCACCCGAGGGGACGGCAGCACGGCTCACGGTCCCAGCGTGCCACGGGACGGCCGCCGCAGGGACCCGGTCAGCCCGGTCAGCGGGGCTTGACGACGGTGAGCAGGACGGCCGCATCCTCGCGGGCGGCCAGGGAGTGCCGTGCGGGCGGGATGACGATCAGGTCGCCCGCCGTGCCGTCCCAGCTCGTGTCACCCGCGAAGAGGGTCACCCGCCCGCGGAGCACCTGGAGGGTGGCCTCACCGGGGCTCTCGTGCTCCTCCATCTCCTGGCCGGCGGCCAGGGCGACGAGCGTCTGCCGGAGCTGGTGCTCGTGGCCGCCGTAGACGGTCGTGGCGCTTCGCCCGCTCGACGCGCGCCGCGCCGTCTCGAGGTGCTCACGGACGAGCGCGGTCAGCGACGACTTCTCCATCGGGGCTCTCCTAGGCAGGTGCGTGCGGTCGACGTGCCGACTGTATGCCGCCGGGCTAGGTGCCGCTCACCTCGAGTGCGGTCGGCACCAGGCCCGCCACGAGGCGTCTCACGTCGTCCGCGGTCGTCGGAACCAGCCGCAGGTCGTCCTCAGCCGGGTCGACGAGGGCGACCCCGGCCGGTGTGTCGAGGACGGCGACGCGCCGGTCGGCCAGGCTGCCGAAGCGGGTGGCCCAGAAGGCGTCGACGACGGCGAAGGTCCACAACCCCGCGGCCACGCAGGCCGCCCAGGCAGCCCAGTCGGGCGACGCCGCGGCCACGAGGGCGGCGGCGCCGCGCCGGCGCGCCTCACGGGTCGGGGCCGCCAGGTCTTCGAGGGTCTCCTCGGCCACGACGGCGCCCTCCGACGCCAGGCCGGGGCGGGGCTCCAGGCCGGCGAGGCCCATCACGGCCCCCGACACGTCGTCGGTGGCAACGGTGCGCAACTCGTAGGTCGCGTCACCCAGGTCCACGAGGAGGCCGGTGGCGCAGGCGAGCCAGCCCTGGTGCACGTGCACGCCCGCCTCGGAAGCCAGCGTCAGGGTCAGCTGGGCCCGTGGTGCGACGACGGCGGACAGGACCGTGCCGAGGGAGGAGTGTGGTCGGCCGTCGACGAGGACGCCGGCGTGGCTGAGCGCCTCGAGGCGCTCCGGTGAGCAGGGGCGATGCCCGGCCGCGCTGTCCGCGAGGTCGAGGAACGTGCCGCCGTCGAGCCGCAGGAGCCCGGTGCGCGGGTCGAACTGCACAGTCACCCCCGCTCCTCCCTCGTGTGTGTGTGCGCCTGCTCCGTCGTTGGTGGTGCGCCCGAGGTTGTGCCGGGACGAGAAGGCCGTCATGCGAACTTCGCTCAGCCTAGAGGCAACCGTCGGTTCCCGCGGGGGAGTAGCAGGAATCGACCGGCTTGCGTGCTATAGGCATCTCTTGCCGCAGCCCTAGACGCACCTAGCGAGCCCTAGCCCGGGCCGCGACGCAGGCAGCGCGGTCACTCGGCGGCGGGTGGCCCGTCGTCGCCGTCGGCGAGCAGCCCGTAGAGCCGCCGCCGGGTGTCCCGCATGATCTCGGTGGCCTCGGCGCGCTGCGCAGCGGTGCCCGTCGTCATCACCTGCCACAGGGCCCCGGCCACCTGGCTCATGGCCGGGAGCAGCTCGGGGCCGTCCGCCGGTGCGTCGCCGCTCGTCGGGGGCGGCTCGAACGGAGCCCAGGTCGCGGCCATCTCGTCGGCGTGCTGCTCGACGTAGGCGCGTCCCTCGTCGGTGAGGCGCAGCAGCCGGCGGCCGCCGACGTCCCGGCCTTCGACCAGCCCCTCGTCCTCGAGCTGCTGGACCGTTGGGTAGATCGAGCCGGGGCTCGGTTTCCAGGCGCCGCCCGTGCGCTCGGAGATCTGCTGGATCACCTGGTAGCCGTTCATCTCGTCACCGGCCAGCACGTCGAGGATGGCCGCCCGCACGTCGCCCCTGCGGGCTCGGGGACCGCGCGGGGGCGCCAGGTGCGGCCCGCCGAACTGCCGCATGAGGTCGCGCACCCACGGCGGCGGCCCGGGCCGGTGCCCGTGCGGGCCGAAGCCTCCATGGCCGCCCGGCCCGTGCCCGGGCCATCCCCCGCGTCCACCGCCCCATCCCGGGCCGACCCAGCCGGGCCCCGGCCAGCCGGCCCAGCCGGCGCCCCAGCGACTGCCCTGCTCGTCACTCATCATGGTCTCCCGTCTGCGGCCCGCCGCTCAAGCGGGCGATACATCAACGATAGATCGCGACTGTTCGCGCCGACAAGAGGGTGGCGCACGCGGGGCCCCGTGGTGGCGGCACCGGCCCTCCGCGCGACGTGACGAAGTGGAGTCGGCCCGCCGGATCGGGCGCCGCTGGGGTTTATCCTTCGCACGCCGTGGATACCGTGCCGACAGGACGGAGCGTCCATGGAGGGGAAGGGAAGGGCAGTGAGCGTGACAACGGATGCGCAGAAGCGAGTCGACGACACCGGCACGGGCAGGAGCTCGGCCGGGGAGAAGCGCACCGTCCGCCTTCCCGCGGCCCCCGTCGCGGCCCAGCAGGCGCGGCGGGAGGTGGTCAGTGACCTGCTCGTGCGCGACCTGCCTGCCAGCGTCGTCGAGGAGGCCGAGGCCGTGGTGGGCGAGCTCGTGGCCAACGCGGTGCGGCACGCGAAGCCGCTCGCCGATGGCTCGGTGCGCGTGCACTGGAAGGTCAAGAACGGCGTCGTCGAGGTCGAGGTGTCCGACGGCGGCGGCCCCACCGTGCCGCGGCCCGCGCGTCCGACGGTGTGGGGCCCGAGCGGCCGTGGACTGCGCATCGTGCGGTCCATCGCCCACGAGTGGGGCGTGCTCGAGGACGCCAACGGGCGCACCGTGTGGGCCTCGATCGGGGGCCCGTCCCGGCGCCGCTCGCCCTGACGGGGCACGGCATACGTCGTATGCCGCCGGGCGGGAGCGGGCCCGCCGCGCACTAGGGTGGCGGGCATGGGCAAGGCATCTCGACGTCCCCGTTCGGCCCGCACCGACCGCAACGCTCGCTCCGTCCCCGCGGCGTTCGTCGCGCGGCCCTTCGCCGGCCTGCGCGACGAGACCGACTGGGTGGCGATGCGCGAGATCGTGCCGGCCGCCACCGCGACCGTCCGCCTCGCGGCGGCCACGGCACCTGCCGACGCCCCCGACGAGGTGACCGTCGCCACGGTCCTGCCGCTCGCCTGGCCGGGCCTGCGCCGCGAGTCCGGAGAGGTGCTGGTCGGCATCCAGTCGGGCAGCGGCAGCGGTGACGCCAGCCGCGACATCGCCTCGGCCATCGTGCGGACCGTGGCCCTGCCGCCCGGCACCCCGCTCGAGACGCTGCCGGTCTCCACCGAGCAGGCCCCGCGCCTGCAGGACCTGCTCGACCCGGCTGCCCCGCTCGACCTGCAGGTGCACGAGGGGTTCGACTTCTGGGTCGGCGACACCGAGCTCGACGCGGAGGGCAAGACCTCGCTCGAGCGGGCCAACGAGTCGGCCATCCCCACGGTCAAGCTGCAGGCCGTCCCGTCGTGCTACTGGTGTCGCATCGGCGCACGGGCCTATGTCCGCTGGGTGCTGCCGCACGAGGAGGACGTGTCGACCGACGCCCTGGCCCGCCTGCACGCCGCCCGGGAGAGCACGCTCGGTGACGGCGGCCGGCTGCTCGGGTGCTTCCGCTCAAGCGGGCTGCTCATCCCCGTGTGGGAGGTCGACCCCGAGACCTCGGCCGACGACTTCGAGGGGGACGTCGCGCAGCTCGCCGCCCGCCTCGACACGGCAGTCGCCAGCACCGAGCCCCTCACGGCGGCCGAGCGGGGGGCCAAGGCGGGCCTGACGAACCGCCAGGTCACCCTCCGCTGACGATGCCACGCACATGAGCGTCGCCGTCGTCATCCCGGCCAAGGACGAGGCGGCGCGCATCGCCGCGACGATCCGGGCCGTGCGGGACGCCTCGGGCGTCGAGGCCGTCGTCGTCGTCGACGACGGGTCCACCGACGACACCGCGCGGGTCGCCGCTGCGGAGGGCGCCGACGTGGTGCGGCACACCCGCAACCACGGCAAGGCCGACGCGCTCATGAGCGGCCTCGGACGGCTCGCGGCGCTGCGCCGCCTCGGGCGCCTGACGCCGGGCGTCGCGGTCCTCTTCGTCGACGCGGACCTCGAGGAGTCGGCGGCCGCCGCGCTGGCCCTGGTGCGCCCGGTCGCCGACGGCACGGCGCACCTCACCATCGCCGTACTGCCGCCCCAACGGGAGGCCGGCGGCGGCCACGGCCTCGTCGTCCGGCTCGCTCGACGGGGCGTCGAGGCGCTCACCGGCTGGGTGCCCACGCAGCCGCTCTCGGGCATGCGGTGCCTCTCGCCCGCCGCGGTGACGGCGGCGACGCCCTTCGCCCGTGGCTGGGGGGTGGAGGTCGGCATGACGGTCGACGTGCTCCTCGCCGGGCTCACGGTCCGCGAGGTGCCGTGCGAGCTGCACCACCGGGTCACGGGCACGGACTGGCGCGCGCAGCTGCACCGCGCGGCGCAGCTGCGCGACGTGGCGCTGGCCCTCGGAGTGCGGCGGCTGCGCCGCCGCCGGCTCGGTCGCTCACACCGCCAGGGGGCGCCGGGCTAGCTCGGCGAGCACGAGCGGCAGGGTGAAGAGCGCCGCGACGGGGGGGATGGCGGCGCCCGAGTCGTTGGTGAGGAAGCCGACGAGCGCGAGCGTCACCACCGCCAGCAGCCCCTCGCGCAGCAGGGGCGCCCGGGCCACCAGCCCGGCGAACGCGGCGGTCCCGAGCGTGCCGGGACGCGCGACGACGGCGACGAGCGCCACGACGACGGCGGTGCCGACGATCAGGAGCGCGGGTAGGGCGACGAGCAGGCCGACGTTCTGCTCCAGCTTCCGGCTCACGACCGCGGCCGCCCCGCCGTCCAGCACGGTTTGTAGGAACCGCCCGGCATGGGTGCGCTCCACGGCGGGCCGACGCCAGTCGAGGTAGGCCACTGCCACGAGCACCGCCACCACGACGGCCCCCACCGCGGCGACGGCCCGCCACGACGGCCGCAGCCCTGCCGTGCGCAGCAGGAGCAGCCCGAGTGCCGGGACGAGTGCCACGGGGCCGCCGAGGTCTGCCCCCCAGGCGGGGAGGACGTCGACGGCAAGGGCCGCTGCGCCGAGGACGACGACCACGAGCACGGCCAGCCCGCGCTCGCCCCGGCTCACGAGCGCATCGCCGATCCCCGCGCACAGCAGGAGGACAGCGCTGCCAAAGAGTGCGAAGGCGACGTTGCCGATGCCGTAGTAGCGGCCCCCCACGAGCGGCTGCAGGCCGAAGACCGAGGAGAGCTGCAGCGCCGACCCCGTGAGCAGGTCGACGCCGATGACGCCCGCCGTCACGGCGGAGGCGGCGGCGAGCAGGCCGAGCCGCGCCGACCGCCACGGGCCCAGGCGGCAGGCGAGCGCGAGCCCGGCGCTGACGGCGAGGACGAGCGGGACGAGCCGCCCGAGCAGGACGGTCGTGGAGTCCGCCCCGCGCCACCACGGCACGAGGTTCGCGAGGAACGTCGCGGCCGGCATCGTCGCGGTGACGAGACCGACCCACCCGAGGAGTCGGTCCGCGCGCCGGGCGCCGCGCCCCGTCCGCCCCGTCCGCCCCGTCGGCCCGGCCGACCCCCGGCCGCGCAGGGCGGCCAGCACGGCGAGCACGAGCGCCGCGGACCCGAGCCAGAGCAGCAGGAACGGGGCGACGAGCCGGTGCATGGCGTCCGCCTTGGCCTCCACGTCGGTGAGGACGGTCCGCCTCGCGGTGGCCGACGCGTCGTCCCGGCCGCCTGACGCCTCCACGGCGAGTGCCCGGCCGCCGATGGCCTCGACCGGAGCCACGCCGCGCGCCGCCAGCACCGTTGCGGTGACGTCGGAGAGCTGCGCGAGCCCGACGCGGCGCGTCGACGCGGAGGCGAGCAGGCCGGCCCGGAAGTGCGGTCCGGAGGCCGCGAGGACATGCAGTCGCTCCTGTCGGTCCCGGTCCGCGAGACCGACGACGACGATGTCTGCGGTCGTGGGCGCTGCGGCGACGACCCGGCCGACCCGCTCGTCCAGCGCCCGAACGGAAGCGGGGGACGCTGCGCCGCCATCGTCGGGCCCGCCAACGTCGACGACGCTGACCCGGCACGCGCCAAGGTCGCGCGTGAGGGAGGCGGCGTCGAGCGGCGTGTAACGGGCCAGCCGCCCGTCGGAGCGCGCCACCGCCAGCGCCGCTCCTGGGCCGATTGCCTGCACGCAGCCCGGCCCGGTGGCGAGGCCGTCGCCGAGCAGGCCGAGGCGCGCCGAGTGCGGGCCGGTGCGCGTCGTGGCCGCGAGAGCGGCATACCCCTCGACGCGGTATCCGCCCGACGGGTCCGCGGCGACGCCAGGGAGCGCCCGGCAGGTCGGGCGGCCACCGGACGCGTCGGGACCGGCGGCCTCGCCGGCCGAGAGGGTGGCCCAGCCGTCGGCCGGGCAGGTCGTGAGGTTGATGGCCTTGACCGACACGGTGGCCGTCGCGCCGGCGCGCAGGAGTCCCCACAGGGACGGGGTGGCGGCGGCGGACGCGTCGGACCACGCCAGGCCCGGCAGCCCGACGACGACGAGCGAGTCGGCGGGTGCCGGGGGCGAGGTCGGCGGGACCCGGAAGCCGGGTCGGGCGGCATACGCCCAGACCAGGCAGGCCACGAGCAGGACAAGGCCGGCGAGCAGCGCCTGGGCCCGATGCCTGCGGATCACCGGGTCAGACTACGCACGGGACCCCGGCGGCTACCCTTGCCCTTCGTGAGCGACTCAACCCAGGCCGTCGTGGTCGTGGCCGCCGCGGTCGCCGCGGTCGCCGCGCTTCTCGTCGCCCTGGGCGCCAGGCGCCGCCTCGCCGAGGTGCGTCGTGACTTCCGGGTCCTGCACGGCGACGGCCACACCGACATCGCGCGGGTCGCCGCGGCGCAGACCCACCGGATCGAGCGCCTCGGCGCCGACGTCGCCCGGCTGCAGTCCCAGCTCGCCGGCACGCAGGACGACGTGCGCCAGAGCCTGCGCAACGTCGCGGTCGTGCGCTACGACGCCTTCGGCGACATGGGCGGGCGGCTGTCCTTCTCGGCCGCCGTCGTCGACGACCACGGCGACGGGCTGGTGCTCTCGTCCATCCATGCCCGCAGCGAGTCGCGGACCTACGCCAAGGGGGTGGTGGCCGGACGCTCGAGCATCCCGTTGACCCCCGAGGAGCAGCAGGCGCTCGCCTCGGCCAGGTCCGGGGCCCCGACCACCCGACACCAGGACCAGCCATGACCCCGCCGCGCTCCCTCGACGACCTCCGCCGTTTCGGCTACCTCGGCCCGCGCGGCACCTTCACCCAGATGGCGCTCGGCGCGTGGGTCGGCGCCCGGGAGGCCGTGCAGTCGCCCTACGGCTCCGTCGACGCCGCGCTCGACGCCCTGCGGGCCGGGGACATCGACGCCGCCATGGTGCCCATCGAGAACTCCGTCGAGGGCGGGGTGTCCGCGACCCTCGACGCCCTCGCCACGGGCGAGCCGCTCGTCGTCGTGGGCGAGGTGCTCGTGCCGATCACGTTCGTCCTCTGCGCCCGTCGCGGCACGTCGATCGAGGCGGTCCACGCCGTGGGCACCCACTCCCATGCGTGGGCCCAGGTGCGCGGCTGGGTCGGCACGCACCTGCCCGGCGCGACCTACGTGCCGACGCTGTCGACGGCCGCCGCCGCCGCCGCCCTGGGCGGGGAGGGCGAGGTCGTCTTCGACGCCGCCGTGTGCGCCCCGGTGGCCGCGGCCAACGAGGGGCTCGACGTGCTGGCACGGGACATCGGCGACGTCCCGGGTGCCGTGACCCGGTTCGTCCTCGTCGCCCGGCCGGGCACCCTTCCCGAGCCCACCGGCGCGGACAAGACGACGGTCGTGCTCTACCAGAAGGACGACCACCCCGGCGGCCTCCTCGAGCTGCTCGAGCAGTTCGCGAGCCGGGGGGTCAACCTGACCCGGCTCGAGTCGCGTCCCGTCGGCGGCGAGATGGGCCGCTACTGCTTCTCCATCGACCTCGAGGGCCACGTGGAGGACGCGCGGGTCGGCGAGACGCTCATGGGCCTCAAGCGGGTGTGCGCCGACGTGCGCTTCCTCGGGTCGTACCCCCGCGCCGACGGCGTCCGGGCGGCCGCACCGCCGGGAACGTCGGAGGCCGACTTCCAGGCGGCTGCGGCCTGGCTCGCCGCCCTGCGCGCCTGACGGCGGAGTGGGCGCCGACGGTCCCCCCCGCCGGCGCCCTCCGCGTCCCGGACCAGGCCCTGACTCCCGGCCCGGATCGCCGTCCCCGCTGAACCAGAGGCGCGACACCGGTCCCTGATACATCCGTGGGAGAGTTCTTTCCGGGCCGCTTCCCACCGGCACGTATCAGCCTCGGTCTTCGGCCCTCTGTAGTCCCGTCAGCGACGGGCGTGCCCGAGGAGGGGCGGAGATGCCGAACGTGGAACTGCCAGACCCGCAGACGTCGGGCGACGGACAGCGCGAGGAGCTGCGCGTCGCCCTGCTGCACCCAGCGACCTCACCGCGCGTGCCGGGGACGCCCCCGCCGTCCCCGACGCTCTACGTGCCGGACCGCCTCCTCGTGAGCGGCTTCCCCGGGGACGGGGACGTCGACGGGCAGCTCGAGGACCTCCGCGACGCCCTCGTCCCGCTCGGCGTCAGAGCCGTGGTGCCGCAGCGTGAGCGCGACCGCGTGGCGCGGCTCGCCCGCTCCCGGGGCCGGTCCCGGGAGGTGCTCGACGAGGTGTTCGTCCTGCGGGTCGTCCTCGAGGCGGAGGGGACCGACCCGGTGCCGCCCCCTGACGCCTGGCTGGTGCTGCAGCACCTGCGCCGGGACCCGGCGTTGGCGCGCCGGGTGAGCCTCGACCACGTCGTCCGGCCGGCCGACGGCTTCTGGGGCGGAGTCGACGGCTTCTGGGGCGGGGTGGACGGCTACTGGGGCGGGGTGGATGGCTACTGGGGCGGCGTCGGCGCGCGGGGCCTGGCCGAATACGGCGCCCCGGGGCGCGGAGGCCGTATGCCGGTCGCGCTCGTCGTCGAGGACCCGTCGGACCGGTCCCGGGACCTGCCACGCCACCCGGTGGTCGCCCTGCCGGACACCGGCATCGGCCGGCACCCGTGGTTCGACGGTCACCCCCGGGTGCTGCGCGAGGTGACCCACGACGGTGCGGTCATCGGCGGCCCCGACGCGGACTTGAGCGGGACCGAGCCCGACCGGCTCACCGGACAGATCGGCCGCGATGTCGGCCACGGCACGTTCGTCGCCGGCCTGGTGCGGCAGGGCTGCCCAGAGGCGACGATCCTCACGATCCCCGTCCTCACCGGCACGGGCATCGCCGCGGAGTCCGGCATCCTCGAGGCGCTGACCGACCTGCTGCTGCGGCACGTCGAGGGGCAGGACAGCCCCGACGCCGGGGGGAGGGACCAGGTGGTCGACGTCCTCTCGCTGTCGATCGGCTACTACCCCGAGGCCCCGGAGCCGCCGTCCGCCCTCAAGGCGAGCCCCCTCGGGCGGCTGCTGCGCCAGTTCGGCGAGAACGGGACGCTCGTCGTGGCCGCCGTGGGCAACGACGCCACCGAGGCGCCGTTCGTCCCCGCCGCGCTGGCAGGCGCCACAGGTCCGGACGCGCTGCCCGTCGTCGCCGTGGGGGCCCTCAACCCGGACGGCTCCTCCGTCGCCCTCTTCTCCAACGCGCCGGCGCACGTCAGCGCGCACCGTCTGGGTGTCGCGGTTGTCAGCACGGTGCCGACCGCGGACGCCGGGCTGCAGTCGTCCACCGGCGCCGACCTCGTGGGCGGCCACCCCCGCCGCGCGACGCTCGACCCCGACAACTACGCCGGCGGCTTCGCCGTCTGGAGCGGGACGTCGTTTGCGACGCCGGTGCTCGCCGCCGAGCTCGCCGCCTGCCTCTGTGCCGCCTCCGACGTGGCCGACGTGGGCCCTGCGGCCATGCGGGCGCGGGGATGGGACGCGCTGCGCACGTGCCTCGGATGGAGCCCGACATGACCACCGGGCCTGCTCCGGCAGCCCAGGAGAGCCTCTCCACGCGCGCGGGCCAGGCGTTCACGGCATACCGGCTCGGGGAGCGCGACCGGCTGCGGGACCTCGTCGAGCTGCTCACCCCGGTCCTCTGGCACACCGCCCGAGCCCAGGGCGCCGACGCGACGACGTCCGAGGACGCCATCCAGACCGCGTGGCTCCAGCTCGTCGACCACGCCGAGGGCATCGCCGAGCCGGCGGCCGTGCTCGGCTGGCTCGTCACGGTCGTCAAGCGGGAGGTCTGGCGGCTCTCCCGAGGCGCCCGCCGCGAGATCGGCGTCGAGGAGGTGCCCGAGCGCCCCGCTCCGGCCGCGGACCCGGCGACGCTGTCGATCCTCAGCGAGCGGCAGCGCGTGCTGTGGTCCCACTTCGCCCAGCTGCCACCCCGCTGCCAGGAGCTGCTGCGCGTCATCGCCTTCGCCGACCGCCCCGACTATGCCGCGATCGCCGTGTCGCTGGGCATGCCCGTGGGCAGCATCGGGCCGACCCGCGGCCGGTGCCTCGGCAAGCTGAGGGACCTCCTCGGCTCCGACCCCCGATGGGTGGTGTGAGCGGTGGCCACGCACGACGAGCCGATCGACGACCGCGACGACGCCACGCTGGCGCACCTGCGGCAGCTCTTCGCCCACGCCGACCCGGTGCCGGCCGGGCTCGTGGAGCGGATGGAGCTCGCGCTCACCGTGCAGGCGCTGCACGCCGAGGTCGCCGAGCTCATCGAGGCCGAGCTGCTCGCCACGCGCGGGACAGCCCCGCCCTCGCCGGGGGAGGCCACCCGCACGGAGTCGGTCACCTTCCAGGCGCCGTCCCTGCGCCTCATGGTCTCGGTCGCCCCGGGTGGCGACGACGACGTCGTGCGGCTGGACGGGTGGGTCACCCGGGCGGGGGCGCAGGTCGATGTGGTGACGGCTGCGGGGACGCGTACCGTGACCTCCGACGAGCATGGACGGTTCGCCTTCGACGACGTCCCGCGCGGCCGGACCTCCTTCGTGGTCCGGGTCGGCGACGGCGCCGGGACGCGGCCGGTCATCACGCCGGCGGTCGAGCTGTGAGGTCGGTTTCGAGAGGGGTGAGCTGCGCACATCGACGCCCTCGAGCACGTGCGCGACCTGCGCGAGCGGGCCGCCGCGGACAACCTGGCCGGCCGGCCCACCGAGGCGGCGGCCGCGCTCGACGCCGCCCTGGCCGAGCTCGACCGGATGGAGGCCCGGGCGGCTGACCCCGAGGTGGCCCGGGCCAGGGTCAAGACCGTCGTCACCTACGGCCTGACGGACTTCCTGCTGTCGGGGCTCGGTGCCGCACTGGACCGGCTCGCGCTCGCCGAGCGGCTCGCGACCGCCCTGGGCGACGCCGGCCTGCTCGCGCGGGTCCACTTCCAGCGCGCCGCCATCCACGGGCGCGCCGGCGACCTCGCGGCGGCTTGGCGCGACTTCGACGGCGTGCTGCCCCACCTCGACGCGTTCACCGAGCGGGAGCAGTGCTCGGTGCTGCTCGGGCGCGGGATGCTCGCCCTCAAGCAGGCGCGCGCGCGGGAGGCGGGCTGGGCCTTCTCCCGCGCGGCCGACCTCGCCGGCCGGCTCGGCTTCGTCGAGCAGGAGGTGATGGCCCGGCACAACCAGGGGTATGCCGCCCACCTCCTCGGCGACCTGCCGCGGGCCTTGTCCCTGATGGCCTCCGCCGCCGAGCGCGGCGGCCGCGTGGCTCGGGCGCCGATGCAGCTCGACCGGGCACACGCCCTGCTCGAGGCGGGACTGGTCCGCGAGGCGGTCGGGGTCCTCGTCGCCGGCCGGGCCGAGCTCGCAGACGAGGGGGACGACCTGGCCCGCGGCGAGTTCGACCTCGACCTGGCGAAGGCCAACCGGGTCCTCGGGCGGCTCGACCGGGCGACGGAGGCGGCCGAGCAGGCCGTGGCCGCGTACGGCCGGGTCGGCGCCACCGCCTGGGCGGCCCGCGCCCGGCTCGCGGGGCTGCAGGCGCGGCTCGACGGGCTGCGCGCCACGTCGGGCGCCGACCCCTCCGCCGGGCAGCAGGCGGCCCGCGCGATGGCCGTCGAGTGCGGCGCGCTCGTCGCGACGGCCAGCGCCGTGGGCGACCGGGTCCTCGCCGACACGGCCCGGGTGGCGGGAGCCGAGGCGCTGCTGCTGGCCGGTGACGCGGAGGCGGCCGCCCGGCGCCTCGCCGACACCGCCGGGCCGGCACGGGGCTCGCTCTCGGACGTGCTCGCGGCCGCTGCCGTGGAGGCCTCGGTGCACGCGTCCTCGGGCCGACAGCCGGCTGCCCGGCGGGTCCTCGCGGGAGCCGCCCGGCGGCTGGCCGCCGGCCAGCGCGGCAGCGCGAGCCTCGACCTGCGCACCGCGCGGGCCGTGCACGGCATACGGCTGGCGGACCTCGACCTCGACCTCGCCCTCGGGCGGGGTGGGACGGCGGTGCTCCAGAGCCTGGAGCGCTGGCGCTCGGCCACCGGCCGCCTGCCCCGACTCGGCCGTCCCGACGACGAGCGCCTCGCCGAGCTGACCGACCGGCTGCGCGCGGCGCACGCGGCGATCCGGGCCGAGACGGACACCGGGCGGTTGCGCGACCTGCACGAGCGCGCGGCTCGCCTCGAGCGTCTCGTCCGGGCGCGCGACTGGACGCTGGCCAGCCAGGCCGCGCTCCCGTCCCGGACGGTCCCCGGCGTGCGCGAGGCTCGCGCGGTGCTGGCGGCGGCGGACCGCGACCTCGTGTGGTTCTTCGCCCACCGGGGCCGGCTCTGCGCGGTGGGCGTGCACGGGGGACGCACGATCGTGCGGGACCTGCTCGACCTGCGCCGCGCCGCCGAGCTCGCGCAGCGGGTCCGGGCCGATTTGCGGGTGGCCGCCAGCCACCGGCTGGGCCCGCTCGCCCCGGCCGTGTGGGGCTCGCTCCGCTCGGCGGCCGACGAGCTCGACGGGACCCTGTTGCGGCCCTGGGGCCAGCGGGCCGCGGGCCTCGTCGTCGTCGCGTGCCACGAGCTGTCCGCCCTGCCGTGGTCCCTGCTGCCGTCGGCCAGCGACCGGCCCGTCACCGTCGCCCGCTCCCTCTCGGGCTTCGCCACCGGTGCGCGGCGGGCGACGTCTGCTGCGTCGGTGCACGTGTCGGTCGGCCCCGGCGTCGCACGTGGCGCTGGCGAGGCGGAGGCGGTGGTCGCGGCGTGGGGCGGTCCGGGACGTGGGTCGGACGGCAGGTCGCGGGGCGGGTCGAAGGGTGGGTCGGGGGCCCTCGCGGCGCCCGGTCCGCGGGTGACCGTGGCGTCCCCGTCGTCCGGCGCCCAGCTCCTCAGCGCGCTCAGCGCCGTCGGCCCCGCCACTTCTCTCGGTGCCCCCTTGGCCCCCGGTGCCTCCGGTGTCCTCGTTGCCCCCGGTGCCCCCGGTGCCCCCAGTGCCCCCGGCTGCGCCGACATCGTGCACGTGGCGGCGCACGGGGTGCACCAGCCGCAGTCCCCGCTCCTGTCCTCGGTCGTCCTCGACGACGGGCCGCTCTTCGCCCACGAGATGCAGCCGCGCGGGGTGAGCGCATCCCACGTCGTGCTGTCCGCCTGCGACGTCGGGACGCCGACGATCCGGCCGGGGGAGGAGGCCCTCGGGATGGCGGCCTCGATGCTGTCCCTCGGCGCGGCGTCCGTCATCGCGGCCGTGGCGCCCGTGCCCGACGACGTGGCCGCCGAGGCCATGGCCCTGCACCACCGGTCGCTCGCGTCCGGGCTGGCGAGCGACGAGGCGCTCGCCACTGCCCTGGCCGGCTGTGACCCGCTGGCCCGGGCCTTCGTGTGCCTCGGGGCGAGCTGGCGGCCGACGAGCGGCTGAGTGGCAAACGTCTCAACGGCGGACACCGGCTTGTTAGGCAAGCCTATCCTGTGCTTTCCTGAGCTGGGGCCCGCCGACGGCTCGGCCCCGGACCCGGCCCTCGCCGTCTGACAGGGCCGCACCGCCAGTGGGAAGTGGGACACCGTGCTCGCGAGCAACGCCCTCATCGGACTCCGGGAGGGCCTCGAGGCCGCGCTCGTCGTGGTCATCCTCGTGGCGTTCCTCGTCAAGACCGACCGACGGTGGGCTTTGCGCTACGTCTGGCTCGGCGCCGGCGTCGCCATCGCGCTGTCCGTCGCCCTCGGCGCCGTGCTGACCTTCGGCACCCGCCAGCTCGGCTTCGAGGCCCAGGAGCTCATCGGCGGCTCGGCCTCGATCCTCGCGGTCGTCTTCGTCACCGGCATGGTGTTCTGGATGCGCACGGCGGCCCGGACCATCTCCGGTGAGCTCAAGGGCCGGCTCGACCGCGCCCTCGACCTCGGGCCTTTCGCCATCGCGCTCGTCGGCTTCCTCGGCGTCGGCAGGGAAGGGCTCGAGACGGCCATCTTCTTCTACGCCACGACCGAGGCGGCCGGGCAGGGCAACAACCAGCCGCTGCTCGGCTGGACCCTCGGCCTCGGCGCGGCAGCGGCTCTCGGCTACCTCATCTACCGCGGCGCGGTGCAGATCAACCTGGCGAGGTTCTTCCGCTACACCGGCGTGCTGCTCATCCTCGTCGCCGCGGGCATCCTCGCCTACGGGTTGCACGACCTGCAGGAGGCGCGCCTCCTGCCGGGCCTTCGCACCCTCGCGTTCGACGTCAGCCACATCGTCGACCCGAGCAGCTGGTACGCCACTCTGCTCAAGGGCATCTTCAACTTCACCCCCGCCACGACGGCCCTGCAGGCCGTGGCGTGGACGCTCTACGTCGGCGTGGTGCTGACGGCCTTCCTCAGGCCGGTGCAGCAGGCCCGTCGGCCCACCGCGCCCAGCGCCGACGCACCGGCCCGGTCCGTGGCCGCCTGACGAAACCGCCCCTCGGTCGCCCGGCCCGCGGCATACCCTCGTCCCTTCGCACCGGCCACCGTCACCGGCCACGTCACCCCAGGAGCACCATGTCCCGCCTCGCCCTGCGCTTCGGCGCGCCGCTCGCCCTCGCCGCCCTCACCGCCCTCGCCCTGACCGGCTGCACCGGCCAGGCGCAGCCGGGCTCGACGGCGACGACCGGGGCCGGGGCCGGGGGCGCCATCACCATCACCGCCAGCGACACCGCCTGCGACCTGAGCGCCACGACCGCCCAGGCCGGCACGCTGACCTTCCGCTTCACGAACACCGGCAGCAAGGTCAACGAGTTCTACCTCTACGCGGCGGGCGACCGGATCGTCACGGAGGCCGAGAACATCACCCCGGGCCTCAGCAGGGAGATCAAGGTCGAGGTCACCGAGGCGGGGACCTACACGGTCGCGTGCAAGCCCGGCATGTCGGGCGACGGCATCCGGACGCAGCTCACCGTCACCGGCACGGCCCCGAAGGGCAGCAGCGACGCGAAGCTGACCACGGCCGTCGCGGCATACACGAAGTACGTCGAGTCCGAGACGGACGAGCTGGTCGAGGAGACCGGCGAGTTCGTCGCGGCCGTCAAGCAGGGCGACGTCGCCAAGGCCAAGGCGCTCTATCCCAAGGCCCGGATGCCGTGGGAGGAGATCGAGCCGGTCGCCGACGCCTTCGGCGACCTCGACCACCGCATCGACGGGCGCGAGGCGGTCCTCGCCACCGGGGCGAAGTTCACCGGCTTCCACCGCCTCGAGAGGGATCTGTGGAAGACCGGGCTGCAGCCGGACTCCGGCGCCGTCGCGGACCAGCTGCTCGCCGACGTCAAGCAGATCGCTGCCAAGGCGGAGACGGTCGAGCCCGAGGCCCTCAGCATCGCAGGCGGCGTCGACGCCCTCCTCGACGAGGTGGCCACGACCAAGGTGACCGGGGAGGAGGAGCGCTACTCGCACACCGACCTGTGGGACGTCAAGGGCAACGTCGTGGGGTCGCAGCAGGCCCTCGCGGCGCTGCGGCCGGTCATCGGCGAGCGCGCCCCCGAGCTGCTCAAGGCGCTCGACGCGCGGTTCGTCGCCCTCACCACGCTGCTCGACTCGCACCGGGCCGGTGACGGCTACCGGCTCTACACGCAGCTCACTCCCGCCGATGTGGGCGCCCTCACCGTGGCCCTCGACGCCCTGAGCCAGGAGGTGGCCAAGGTGCCGGGGGTCGTCGGCGCCCCGTGACCGGGCTGCCGTCGGTCAGGCGCCGCTGGCCTTGCGCTTGTTGAGCAGGTCGAACGCGACGGCGGCGAGCAGGACGAGCCCCTTGATGGCCTGCTGCCACGCCGGGTTGACCGACATGATCGACAGGCCCATGTTGAGCACGCCCATGATGAGGGCCCCGACGATCGCCCCGGAGACCTTCCCGACACCACCCG
>NZ_DASSMH010000016.1:0-5715 GCF_035688975.1 Intrasporangium sp.
GGAGGGCGGCGGGGCTGTACCGAAGTGGCCACTCGACTTGGGGGGAGGGCGGCGGGGCTGCACCGAAGTGGCCACTCGACGTGGGGGGGAGGGCGGCATACGGCTCAGGTTTCCCGCGGGCGTCGCTCGGGAGGGGCCGCACGGCCGCCGCCCGGGCGCCACAGCACGTCCCCACCGATCGGCAGGTTGGCCACTCGCGCGAGGATGAAGAGCAGGTCCGAGAGCCGGTTGAGGTAGGTGGCGGTCAGCACGTTGACGCCGCCCACCCCACGCTCGGTGCCAGGAGCGTCGCCATGAGCGGCCAGAGCGGCCCAGGCTGACCGCTCGGCCCGGCGGACCACGGTCGTGGCCAGGTGCAGGTAGGCCGAGCCCGGCGTGCCTCCGGGCAGGATGAACGACCGCAGCTTGGGCGTGCGCTCCAGGTAGCGGTCGCAGTCGGCCTCGAGGTCGTCGATCCACGGCTGCAGCACACGCAACGGGGGGTAGTCATACCGGTCCCGCAGCGGGGTGCTGAGGTCGGCCCCGACGTCGAAGAGCTCGTTCTGCACCCGCAGCAGCGTCGCGCGGACCTCCTCGTCCAGGCCACCACACGCGAGGGCCACGCCGATCGCGGCGTTGGCCTCGTTGGTGTCGGCGTAGGCGTGCAGGCGGGGGTCGGTCTTGCTCGTCCGCGAGAGGTCGCCGAGGGACGTGGTGCCGTCGTCACCGGTGCGGGTGTAGATGCGGGTGAGGTTGACCATGCCCTCCACTGTCGCAGATAGGGTTTCAGCGTGAGAGAGCGGTTCCGGGTCGTCGGCGGGGCGCGCCTGTGCGGCGAGGTCGAGGTCGTCGGCGCCAAGAACAGCGCTCTCAAGCTCATGGCGGTCGCCCTGCTCGCACCGGGGCGGACGACGCTGACCAACGTGCCGGCCATCGCGGACGTGACCATCATGGCGGAGCTGCTGCGCCGCCTGGGCGTCGGCGTGGACTATGACGCGGCGGCGGGCACCGTCTCGCTCGACGTGCCGGAGGAGGTCGGTCACCGCGCCGACTACGAGCTCGTGCGTGCACTGCGGGCGTCCATCTCGGTGCTCGGTCCCCTCGTCGCGCGCACGGGACAGGCCGACGTGGCCATTCCGGGCGGCGACGCCATCGGGTCCCGGGGCCTCGACCTGCACGCCGCGGGCCTCGAGGCGCTCGGAGCGAGCGTTCGCGTCACCCACGGCTACCTCGTCGCGACCGCCCCGGCGGGCCTGCATGGGGCGGACGTCCGCCTCGACTTCCCGAGCGTCGGGGCCACCGAGAACATCCTCAGCGCCGCGGTCCTCGCCCGCGGTCGTACCACGATCGACAACGTCGCCAAGGAGCCCGAGATCGTCGACATCGCCGACATGCTCGTCTCCATGGGTGCCTCCGTGGAGGGCGCCGGCACCTCGCGGATCGTCGTCGAGGGTGTCGGGCGGCTGCAGCCCACGACTCATCGGGTGGTCCCGGACCGCGTGGCCGCCGGCACCTGGGCCTTCGCGGCAGCCACGACCCGCGGCGACATCGAGGTGGTCGGCGGTGTGCTCGAGCACCTGCGGGCGCCCCTCGGGGCGCTGGCCGCCGCGGGCTCCCACGTGGAGCGCACGGAGCGCGGCTTCCGCGTGGTGTCCGGACCGGCGCGGCCGCGGGCCTTCGATGTCGCGACGCTGCCCTATCCGGGCTTCCCCACCGACCTGCAGCCCTTCGCACTCGCCTATAACGCCGTCGCCGACGGCAGCGCGATGGTGACCGAGAACCTCTTCGAGGCGCGCTTCCGCACCGTCCAGGAGCTGGCCCGGCTCGGCGCGGAGGCCCAGGTCGACGGGCACCACGTCATGACGCATGGGGTTCCGGTCCTCTCCGGCGCCCCGGTCGTGGCGAGCGACATCCGCTCCGGTGCCGCGCTCGTCATCGCAGGTCTCGTGGCCGAGGGCGACACGCTCGTCAGCGGCGTGCACCACATCGACCGCGGCTACCCCTCCTTCGAGGTCGCCCTGCGCGCCCTCGGCGCCGACGTGACCCGGGAGCCGGACCCGGGCGTCTACCACTGAGCGTCGCTGTCCTCGGAAGCGCACCGTTGAGACCGGTTTGTGATGCGGCGCGCCAAGGTTTTTCCGGCGTCGGCCGTCATCATGGACATGGCACACCAGCGAGGGGGGTCAGGATGACGCTGAAGCGTCACCGCGGGGTTCCGGTCCAGGTGCTTGACGCTCCCGACGGCCACGACGTCATCGTGGAGGGACGCCTCGACGTGCACACCGTCCCGGACATCCGTGACATCCTGCACGACGTCATCGGCCGGGGCCCGGGCGTGCTGCGGCTGCACCTGCGCAACGCCGAGATCGGCGACGCGACGGGTCTCGGAGTGCTCGTGCACGTCCACCGACGCGCCAGCCGGGCGGAGCGGCGGCTGCTCGTCGTCGACGCGAGCGACCGCACCGCCCGCCTGCTGCGCGGGTGCCGCCTCGAGCGGCTCCTGACTCCGCGGCATACCGGCCCCTCCGGCTCCCCCGAGGCCGCCGGGCCGACCGACTCCACTGTGGCCACTCTCACCGTCTGAGAGCAGCGACCCCGGCCGGGCGCCGCGGGTACCGTCGCACCATGTCCTCGCCTGCGCCGTCGAGACGCCCGACCCGCGACCGTCCCTGGGTCATGCGCACGTATGCCGGCCACTCCAGCGCCGCTGCGAGCAACGCGCTCTACCGGGGCAACCTCGCCAAGGGCCAGACCGGGCTGTCGGTCGCCTTCGACCTGCCCACGCAGACGGGCTATGACCCGGACCACCCGCTCGCCCGGGGGGAGGTCGGCAAGGTGGGCGTGCCGATCAGCCACGTCGGCGACCTGGCCGCTCTCTTCGACTCGATCCCGCTCCGCGAGATGAACACCTCCATGACGATCAACGCCACGGCGATGTGGCTGCTCGCCCTCTACCAGGTGACCGCGGAGGAGCAGGCGACGGCCGCGGGCGAGGACCCCCCGGCGTGGGTGCGGGCCCTTGCCGGCACGACGCAGAACGACATCATCAAGGAGTACCTCTCCCGGGGCACGTACATCTTCCCGCCCGCCCCGTCGCTGCGGCTCATCACCGACATGATCGCCTACACGGTCCGGGAGCTGCCCAGGTGGAACCCCACCAACATCTGCAGCTACCACCTGCAGGAGGCGGGCGCGACGCCGGTGCAGGAGCTCGCCTTCGCACTCGCGACGGCCATCGCCGTGCTCGACGCGGTCAAGGCGTCGGGTCAGGTGCCCGAGGAGCGCTTCGGAGACGTCGTCGGGCGCATCTCGTTCTTCGTCAACGCGGGGGTGCGCTTCGTCGAGGAGATGTGCAAGATGCGCGCCTTCGTGCGGCTGTGGGACGAGCTGACCCGCGACCGCTACGGCGTCAGCGACCCGATGGCGCGCCGCTTCCGCTACGGCGTGCAGGTCAACAGCCTCGGGCTCACCGAGGTGCAGCCGGAGAACAACGTCCAGCGGATCGTCCTCGAGATGCTCGGGGTGACGCTGTCCAAGGACGCGCGGGCCCGCGCCGTGCAGCTGCCGGCGTGGAACGAGGCGCTCGGCCTGCCCCGGCCGTGGGACCAGCAGTGGTCCCTGCGCATGCAGCAGGTCCTCGCCTTCGAGTCGGACCTGCTCGAGTACGGCGACCTCTTCACGGGCTCGGCCGTCGTCGAGGGCAAGGTCGCCGAGCTCGTCGCCGGCGCCAAGGCGGAGCTGGCTCGGATCGAGGAGCTGGGGGGAGCGCTCGCGGCTGTCGAGTCCGGCTACCTGAAGGCCGCCCTCGTCGCCTCGCATGCCGAGCGGCGTCGGCGCATCGAGGCGGGCGAGGAGGTGGTGGTCGGGCTCAACCGGTTCGAGACGACGGAGCCCAACCCGCTCACGGCTGACCTCGGCACCGCCATCCAGACGGTGGACCCGGGCGTCGAGGCCGCCGCCGCGGACGCGGTTCGTCGGTGGCGCGAGAACCGCGACGCGGACCCCGCGGACCGAGCCCGGGCGCAGGCCGCCCTCGCCCGGCTGCGCGCCGACGCGGCGTCGGGGGCCAACCTCATGGCGGCCTCGCTCGAGTGCGCGCGCGCCAAGGTGACGACGGGCGAGTGGACGCAGGCCCTTCGCGAGGAGTTCGGGGAGTACCGCGCGCCGACGGGCGTCACCGGCTCGGTCGGGGTGGGCGGGGCCGAGCCCGGCTCCGCTCTCGCCGAGGTCAGGGAACGGGTGGCTCGCACGAGCGAGGAGCTGGGGGAGAAGCTGCGGATCCTCGTGGCCAAGCCGGGGCTCGACGGCCACAGCAACGGTGCCGAGCAGGTCGCCGTGCGGGCTCGCGACGCCGGGTTCGAGGTCATCTACCAGGGGATCCGACTCACGCCTGCGCAGGTCGTCGCGGCGGCGGTCGCCGAGGACGTCCACCTCGTCGGCATCTCGATCCTCTCCGGCTCGCACATGGAGCTCGTGCCCGAGATCCTCGAGGGGCTGCGGGAAGCGGGCGCCGGTGACGTGCCGGTCATCGTCGGCGGGATCATTCCCGAGTCCGACGCCGCGGCGCTTCGCCGAGCGGGCGTCGCCAAGGTGTTCACGCCCAAGGACTTCGGGCTCAACGAGATCATGGGCGAGCTGGTCGACGTGGTGCGTCGGTCACGAGAGCTCCCATGAGCGACCTGCAGTGCGCGGCGCGCCTTCTGCTCGTCCCACCCTTCGAGGCCTCCAACGGGGGCGCGCTGGCGGGCTCGTTTCGTCTGGAGCGGGTGGCCGCCGTGTATGCCGCCGCCGGTGACCTCGAGGCCGCGCGGCAGCTCGCGACGCGCCTGCAGGTGCGTGCACGCCAGACGTCGGGGGCGCTGGAGCCCGGCGACGATGCGCTCACCGAGCTTGCCGACCGGCACCGCGGCGAGTCGGTCGTCGTCGTGAGCGGCGGCGTCGTCAGTCCTTGCGTCGTGCTCGTCGACGGCGACGGCTGGAACGTGGCGCCGCTGTCGCTGGGCGCCGACCGCGCCGACCAGCCGTCCTGACCGGCAAGGCCGCGAGCAACGGCATGCCCAGTTGGCCCCGGCGTGGCCGGTGTGGCCGTGGCGGGGTCCGGGGCTGGGTGGCTACAGGTGCCAGGTCACGGTGGTGGCGGTGATGGTCGGGACCAGGTCGTGGGCATGGACGTAGGTGTGGTGCCGAGGGCAGAGCAGGCACGTGTTCAGCAGCGAGGTCTTCCCACCACGGCACCAGTGCCGCCCGTGGTGCGCGTCGGCCCACTGCGCCGGGACGGTGCACCCCGGGAAGGTGCACCCCCGGTCCCGCTGCCACAACGCCACCCGCAGCCCCTTGGTCACCAGGCGCCATTCCCGCCCCACATCCAACGGTTGGCTCTTGCCACCGAGCACCATCGGGATGACCGCCGCGTCACACGCCAGCCGGCGCACCGTCTGCGGCGAGAGGACATCGCCTGACAACGTGACACCCGCTCCGCCGAGCGCGCCGGTGAGGACCTCGTGGTCGATGGTGACGATGACCTTGGCCTTGTCGGTCTTCGGGACCTTGTCCGCCGCCGCCACCCCCCGGCCCACCACCGCGACCAGGGCGTCCGCCCGGCGCCGGGCCGGGGAGCGCGGGTCCTGTTCCACGGTGCGCCCCCGCCGGTCCGTGGTGGGGCACGGCATCGACAGCGGGTCGATCGCCGACTTGATGACCGCGGCCGCCTCCGGGTCCAGCACGCCCCGCATGGTC
>NZ_DASSMH010000017.1:0-26164 GCF_035688975.1 Intrasporangium sp.
CCATGGATGCCAGCGACCTGCTCCGAAGCTCGCTCCTGCAGCTGTCGAAGTCGGACCGCCTGCGCGAGGTCATCGAGAAGGCCCCGGTGTCGCGGTCGGTGGTGCGCCGGTTCGTGCCCGGGTCCGACCGGGACGACGTCATCGCGGCGGCGGCCGACCTGACGTCCTCCGGCCGCCTGGCCACCATCGACTACCTCGGCGAGGACACGCTCGACCCCGAGCAGGCCCGGCGCACCAAGGACGCCTACGTCGCGCTGGTCACCGGCCTGCGGGAGCGGGGGCTCACCGAGGGCGGCGCCGTCGAGGTCTCGCTCAAGCTGAGCGCTCTCGGTCAGGCGCTGCCCGGCGACGGGCCCCACCGGGCGCTCGACCACGCCCGCGAGATCTGCGCCGTGGCGAGCGAGGCCGGCACCACGGTGACCCTCGACATGGAGGACCACACCCGGACCGACCTCACCCTCGACGGCCTGCGCGAGCTGCGGGCCGACTTCCCCTCCGTGGGTGCGGTCCTGCAGGCCTACCTGCACCGCACCGAGCAGGACTGCCGGGACCTGGCGTATGCCGGGTCGCGGGTGCGCCTGTGCAAGGGCGCCTACCAGGAGCCGGAGTCGGTGGCCTTCCAGTCCGGCGCCGACGTCGACCGGTCCTTCGTCCGGTGCCTCAAGGTCCTCATGCAGGGCAAGGGCTACCCCATGGTCGCCACCCACGACCCGCGCCTGATCGAGATCGCCGGAGCGCTCGCGGCGCAGGCCGGACGCGACTCGGGGTCGTTCGAGTACCAGATGCTCTACGGCATACGGCCGGAGGAGCAGCGGCGCATCTCCGACCGCGGCGACCGGATGCGGGTCTACATCCCCTACGGCGACGAGTGGTACGGCTACCTCATGCGCCGCATGGCCGAGAAGCCCGCCAACGTCGTGTTCTTCCTCCGCGGCCTCGCGGCGAGGGGCTGAGCGCCGTGGCGACGACAGCCATCTTCGGCGCGGGCGTCATGGGCGAGACCCTGCTCTCCGGCCTGCTGCGCGCCGGGCGGGCCCCCGGCGACCTCGTCATCACCGAGCGCAACGCCGAGCGCGGCCGCGCGCTCGCGGAGAAGTACGGAGTGCGCGTGCTGCCCAACGATGCGGCGGCGAAGACCGCCGACACGCTCGTCCTCGTCGTCAAGCCGCAGGACATGGCGGTCCTCCTCGGCGAGATCCGCGAGCACGTCGTGCCCGGCAACACCGTCATCTCCCTCGCGGCCGGGATCACGACCGCGTTCCTCGAGTCCCGGCTGCCGGAGGGCGCGTCCGTGGTGCGCGTCATGCCGAACACGCCGGCCCTCGTCGACCAGGGCATGGCGGCCATCGCCGCGGGCCAGCACTGCACGGAGGACCATCTCGCCGAGGCCGAGTCGCTCCTGTCGTCGTGCGGCAAGGTGATGCGGCTCGAGGAGAAGCACCTCGACGCGGTGACGGCGATCTCCGGCAGCGGGCCGGCATACATCTTCTACGTCGTCGAGGCCATGATCGAGGCGGGCGTGGTGCTCGGCCTGCCGCGCGCGACGGCCACCGAGCTCGTCGTGCAGACCCTCTACGGCGCCGCGACGATGCTTCGGGAGACGGGTCAGCACCCCACGGTGCTGCGTGAGCAGGTCTCCTCGCCGGGAGGCACCACCGTCGCGGCCCTGCGTGAGCTCGACGCCCACCGCGTGCGGGCCGCCTTCGTCCACGCCATGGAGGCGGCGGCCGAGCGCTCGCGGCAGCTGGCGTCCGGCCACGTCTGAGGGCGGCGGGCACCAGACCGTGCCGTATGCCGTGACTAGACCGTGCCGTATGCCGTGAGTTCGGTCAGAGTTTGCCCCCCACGCGCGCAGGCGCCCGGCCCTCATGCGAAGGTGGACCCATGAGCGACATCACCGTGCGGGCCCTGGGTGAGGCTGACTGGGAGGAGTACCGGTCGGTCCGGCTCGCGGCGCTGCGCGAGTCACCCGAAGCCTTCGTCGCCTCCCTCGAGGAGGAGCAGGCCTACGACGAGAGCGCCTGGCGCGACCGGATGAACCGCTCGCAGCGGCTCCTCGCCGTGCGGCAGGGCGAGGCCGTGGGCGTGGTGAGCATCGGCGAGGGTGAGGGCAACACGGGAGAGGTCGGCGAGCTCTTCGGTCTGTGGGTGGCACCGGACTACCGGGGCAGCGGCGTGGCGACGCTGCTCGTCAAGGAGGCGGCCAGCCGCGCACGGACGAGCGGACGCAGGCACCTCGTCTACTGGGTCGGCACCGAGAACGGCCGGGCGGTCGCCTTCGCGAGCGGGATGGGCTTCCTGCCGACCGACTACCGGCGGCCCATGGGCGTCGTCAGCGCGGACGACGGAGACGAGGAGATCGCCATGGTGCTGCCGCTGCACGAGGAGCCCGGGCCGCAGCCTCGCCTCTGAGCCGCTCGCGTCGTCCCCCGTCGCGCGGGTCGCGTCCGCGTCGTCAGGGACGGGCGGCAAAGCGCTCGAGCAGCTCCGTCGGCCCACTGACGATGAGCGTGTGGTGCGCCGAGATCTTCGTCTGCGGAACGGCATACGTGAAGTCCTCGCCGGGCACCTTGGTGCCCACGACGGTTACGCCGTACTTCTTGCGGATCTGGCTCTGCTCCAAGGTGAAGCCGATCGTCTCGGCCGGCGGCCGGATCTTGACGATCGCGTAGCCGTCGTCGAACTCGATGTAGTCGAGGAGACGGCCGTTGACGAGGTGGGCCACCCGCCGGCCGGAGTCCGCCTCGGGGGAGATGACGTGGTGCACCCCGATCCGGTCGAGGATGCGCTTGTGCTCAGGTGAGAGCGCCTTGGCCCAGATCGAGGGCACCCCGGCGTCCACGAGGTTGGCCGCGGCGAGCACGGACGACTCGACCGACGAGCCGATGCCGACGACGGCGATCTTGGGCTCCGCGCTGCGGATCATGTCGCCGGCGCTCGCGAGGGCCATGTCGGCGTTGACGACCTTGGCCACCTTGTTGACATAGGACTCCGCGAGGGCGCTGTCCCGCTCCACGGCGATGACCCGGTGCCCGAGACGGGTCAACTCGAGGGCCACGGCGGAGCCGAACCGCCCGAGACCGATGACCAGGACGTCGTCCTCGAAGAGCCGGTTCCTCGCCATGCTTTCCTCCGTGACTGGGCAGGGTGACGCGGTAGCGTCTCAATCATGCCAAGCCAGGTCAGGGTCGTCTGGGACGCCGCGTTCACCAAGTACGACTTCGGCCCGTCGCACCCGATGGCCCCGGTGCGGCTCGACCTCACGGCCCGGCTGTGCGCGGCGCTCGGGATCTTCGACGCGCCCGGTGTCGAGGTGGTCGGCGCCGAGCCGGCTGACGACGACCTCCTGGCGACGGTCCACGACCGCGACTACATCGCCGCCGTCCGCGCGGCCTCCGAGGACCCGGAGGCCGCTGACCCGGCATACGGGCTGGGCACCGAGGACGACCCCGCCTTCCGGGGGATGCACGAGGCGAGCGCGCGGATCGTGGCCGGGACCGTCGACGCGTGCCGCGCGGTGTGGGAGGGCGAGGCCGAGCACGGCGTGAACTTCACAGGCGGACTGCACCACGCGATGCCGGCCAGCGCATCGGGGTTCTGCATCTACAACGACGCGGCCATCGGGATCCAGTGGCTCCTCGCCCACGGTGCCGAGCGGGTGGCCTACGTCGACATCGACGTCCACCACGGCGACGGCGTCGAGCGGATCTTCTGGGACGACCCCCGGGTGCTGACCATCTCGGTGCACGAGACGGGCCGGGCGCTCTTCCCGGGCACCGGCTGGCCCACCGACGTCGGCGGCGAGGGGGCGGAGGGGTCCGCAGTCAACGTCTCGCTCCCGCCCGGCCTCGGCGACGCCGGCTGGCTGCGTGCCGTCCACGCCACCGTCATGCCGGTCGTGCGCAGCTTCCGGCCCGACGTCCTCGTCACCCAGCACGGCTGCGACACCCACGCCGAGGACCCGCTTGCGCACTTCGCGATGACGGTCGACGCGCAGCGCGCCGCGGCCGACTCCTTGCACCGGCTCTCGCACGAGGTGTGCGCCGGCCGGTGGGTGGCACTCGGCGGCGGTGGCTACGAGATCGTCGACGTCGTGCCCCGCACGTGGACGCATGTCACGGCCATCGCCGCGCATGCCCCGGTCCGCTGCACCGTCCCTGTCCCGCAGGAGTGGCGCGACCACGTGCAGCGGCTGTGCGGACGACCCGGGCCGGCGCTGATGGGGGACCTGACGAGCGAGGACGGCCCGCTGTGGTGGCGCTCGTGGGACATGGGCTACGACCCGAGCAGCGACGTCGACCGGGCCGTCATGGCGACTCGGCAGGCGGTGTTCCCGCTGCACGGGCTGGACGTCTACTTCGACTGAGCCGCCCCACCCCAGATATCTGCGGGGCTGGGTATCGCCCTGACAGTGCCTGACCCCGCAGATATCTGGGAGGCGGGGTGGGGTATCGTCGTCGGCAAGGCGATGACGGGCCTGACGATCCGGAGCCGAGCAGGACCAGAGGCCGTGGGCGCTCCGCCCGCGGCGAAGGTGTGGTGGCACAGCGACACTCCCCATCGCCCGCACCTCCGGGGCCACATCCCCACCGGAGGTGACGACATGCCATCGACCCATTCCCCCGACGCGCCCGGACCCGGCAGGAGGTCCGAACGGCTGCCGCGCGTGCTCGCGGCCGACCTGGCGGCCCTGCCCGACGGCGCCACGGCCAGCCTGAGCGGCTGGGTGCACCGCCGCCGCGCCCTCGCGGGCGTGACCTTCCTCGTGCTGCGGGACCGTTCGGGCCTCGTGCAGGTCGTCGTCCGCGAGCCCGAGACCGTCGAGCAGCTGCAGTCGCTGCCGGAGGAGACCGTCGTCGAGGTCGTCGGCGCGGTGCGCCATCATCCCTCCGCGCCCGGGGGAGCGGAGCTCGTCGACCCCGCCGTCACCGCGCTCAGCGAGCCCGCCGTCGCGCCACCGACCGAGCTGTGGCGCCCGGCATTCGGGGCGGGCCTGCCCACCCTGCTCGACCATGCCGCCGTCACGCTGCGCCACGCCCGGCACCGCGCCGCCTGGCAGCTGGCGAGCGCGTCCCTGCGCGGGTTCCGGACGGCCTTGGCCGAGCTCGACTTCACCGAGATCGCCACGCCCAAGCTCGTCGGCACCGCCACCGAGTCGGGTGCGAACGTCTTCGCCGTCGACTACTTCGGGCGCACCGCCTACCTGGCCCAGTCGCCGCAGCTCTACAAGCAGATGCTCGTCGGCGTCTTCGAGCGGGTCTTCGAGGTCGGCCCCGTCTTTCGCGCCGAGCCCCACGACACCGTCCGCCACCTCGCGCAGTACACCTCCCTCGACGCCGAGATCGGCTTCATCCGCGACCACCGCGACGTCCTCCTGGTGCTGCGGGAGGCCATCGCGGGCATGGTCCAGGCGATCCGCACGTATGCCGCCGACGCCGTCGAGCTCCTCGAGGTGCGCCTGCCGGACGTGCCGGCGGAGTTCCCGGTCATCTCGTTCCACGACGCGCTCGCCCGCGTCGGCGCCGACCCCGACGAGCCCGACCTCAGCCCGGCGCACGAGCGCGCCCTCAGCGAGTGGGCGGCGGCGGCATACGGCTCCGACTTCCTTGCGGTGGAGGGCTATCCGATGAGCAAGCGGCCCTTCTACACCCACCCTCAGGCGCCGCCCCCCGACTGCGCGCCGGACGACCCGCGCCGTGAGCCTGGGCGCTGGTCCAACAGCTTCGACCTCCTCTTCCGCGGGCTCGAGCTCACGACGGGGGGACAGCGGCTGCACCGACCGAGCGACTACGCGGCCGCGCTGGCCCGCACCGGTCAGAGCCCGGGGCCGTATGCCGGATACCTCGAGGCCTTCGCGTCCGGGATGCCGCCGCACGGCGGCTTCGCCATCGGGCTCGAGCGCTGGGTGGGGCGGCTCACAGGGGCGGAGAACATCCGGGAGGTGACGCTCTTCCCCCGCGACCTGCACCGACTGGCGCCGTGAAAAAAGTCCCCTCGATACGGCGTGTCGGCTTGATTTTCCGGGGGCCGCGACGCGCTCGACTTCCCCTCGCGTCACAGGAGCACCTAGTGTGTCCTTCTGCACCCGTGTGACGTTTCGCCGGAGGGGAAGCCGGCGACGCGCGTGTGTGGGAGGGATCGAGGTCAACATGTCGAATGAGCGCAAGCTCGCCGAGGTCCGGTTCCTGACCGTGGCCGAGGTCGCCTCGATCATGCGCGTGTCGAAGATGACCGTCTACCGGCTCGTCCACGGTGGGCAGCTGCCCGCGGTGCGGGTCGGCCGGTCGTTCCGGGTCCCCGAGGACGCGGTGCACAAGTACCTCCAGACGTCCTACATCGACACCGCGTGACAGGGTGACGCAGCCCGGGCGGCCGATCCCTCCGGGCCGGCCGCCCTCCCGCCTCCAGGCGCCTCTTTGAGCTCCTCACCGGGCACGCGCTAGGCTGTGGGCTCTGCACGGCTCTCGGGTTTCGACTTACCGCACGACGGTCTGTCGACGCAGGTCGGCACAAGGCACCGTCAACGGATCAAGGACAACCATGGGCTCTGTCATCAAGAAGCGCCGCAAGCGGATGGCGAAGAAGAAGCACCGCAAGCTGCTGCGCAAGACGCGACACCAGCGTCGTAACAAGAAGTAGCTCTCAGCCGCCGGCCCCCGCCCTCGGGCGGGGGCCGCGCGCGTGCGGCATCCGCCGCCGCCCGGACGCCGTCCGCCGGCCTCGGTAGGCTACGAGCATCCGAGAACGACGAGGAGGGCACATGGCCAAGGTCGTGCTCGTCACGGGTGTCTCCCGGTATCTGGGAGGGCTCTTCGCCCGACGGCTGAGCGCCGACCCGACCGTCGAGCGCATCCTCGGGGTCGACGTCGTGCCCCCGCGCCACTCCATCGGGCGGGCGGAGTTCGTGCGAGCCGACATCCGCAACCCCATGATCGGGCGGATCATGGCGGCCGCCGCGGTGGACACCGTCGTGCACATGAACGTCCTCGCCACGCCGAAGGACTCCGGCGGGCGGGTGACGCAGAAGGAGATCAACGTCATCGGCTCCATGCAGCTGCTGGCGGCCTGCCAGAAGTCGACGACCGTCGAGCGGCTCGTGGTCAAGTCCTCTGCGGCCGTCTACGGGTCGTCCCCGATGAACCCGGCCCTCTTCAGCGAGGACATGAACCCCAAGGCCATGCCGAGGACAGGCTGGGGCAAGGACTCCATCGAGGTCGAGGGCTACGTCCGCGGCTTCTCCCGGCGCCGGCCGGACGTCGAGATCACCCTGCTGCGCCTCGCCAACGTGGTGGGCCCGGGGATCAGGACCGCGCTCACCGACTACTTCTCCCTGCCGATGGTGCCGGTGCCGCTCGGCTTCGACGCGCGGTTCCAGTTCCTGCACGAGGACGACGCCACCGCCGCGATGATCCTCGCCACGACCGGTCCGTCCGTCGGCATCGTCAACGTCGCGGGCGACGGCTTCCTCACCGTCCTGCAGTGCGCGGCGCTGGCCCGGCGCCCCATCCTGCCGGTGCCGCTGCAGGCCGCCGGAGTGCTGGGCGCCCTCATCAAGCGCGGAGGCCTCGCGGACTTCTCCTCGGAGCAGCTGGCCTTCCTGGCCTTCGGGCGCGGGCTCGACACGACGCGGATGCGCGAGGTGCTCGGCTTCGAGCCGGCCTACACGACGCGGGCCGCCTTCGAGGACTTCGCCGCGCACCTCACGCCGCTCCTGCCCGGGATGGGCGGCATGGGGGCGCTCGGGCAGGTCGCGGGCGGCGCCGCGGCCGCCCTTGGCCGGGTGGTGGAGAGGATCCAGCAGTGACCGACGCAGCAGGCAGGCAGCCGCAGGCGCGCAAGGCCCGCAGGAGCGCCGACCGTGCCGGAGCGGCCGCCGACGGCCAGGCCCCCCGGCGCCGCCCGAACGCCCGGTCGACCGCGGCCTCCGAGCCGACCGCGGCCTCCGAGCCCGCCGCGGCCCCCGAGCCGGCCCGGCCGGCCGCCGGGCCCATGCCGTCACCGCGTTCGAGGAAGCCCCGCGGCTCGGCCCGCGGCACGCTCGCCGCGGGCGCCGCCCGAGCGAGCGGGGAGCGGCAGCGCCGCGCCGGTACCCCTCTGCTCGGTCCCGCCGACCCGGTGGAGGTGAGCCCGGCCCGGCGCGCCGCGGCCGGCCTCGCGGCGGCGGCGACCCGGGAGATGTCTCCCCAGGCCCGGCCTGGCCGGGCGCCCGACCGGGGCCGGAGACTGCGGCCCGTGCCCACGGTCGTGGAGCCCGCAGGCACCGACTCGCCGTCCCCTTCCGCCCACCAGCCCCGCCGGCTCGAGGCCGCCGAGCGCTCGACCGACGTCCGGCCCGGGCCCGCAGAGCTGGTCGACCTGGCCGTCAACGTGCTCCGGTCGGCCGCGTCCGCGGCCGGGCTGCCGACGGAGGAGGCCGAACGCCGGGTCGCCGAGGCCCTCGCCTACGTGCGCCGGCGGCTGTCCGGTGACTACACGGTCGACGAGTTCGGCTTCGACGAGGACTACACGCTCAACGTCCACCTGCCGCTGCTGCGGCCGCTCTACCGCGCGTGGTTCCGGGTGGAGGTGCGCGGCATCGAGAACATCCCGGGCGAGGGAGGCGGACTCGTCGTCGCGAACCACTCGGGCACGGTGGCCATGGATTCCCTCATGACCCAGCTCGCTGTCCACGACGAGCACCCGCAGCACCGGCACCTGCGCATGCTCGGGGCGGACCTCGTCTTCCGGATGCCGTTCGTCGGCGCGATGGCCCGCCGGTCCGGCACGACGCTGGCGGCGACGTCCGACGCCGAGCGGCTGCTGCGCAAGGGCGCCCTGGTCGGCGTGTGGCCCGAAGGCTTCAAGGGCGTCGGCAAGCCCTTCAGCGAGCGCTACAAGCTCCAGCGCTTCGGCCGGGGCGGCTTCGTGTCGGCCGCCGTGCGCACCGGCGTGCCGATCATCCCCTGCTCCATCGTGGGGGCGGAGGAGATCTACCCGATCATCGGCAACATGCCCACGGTGGCGCGCCTGCTCGGGGTGCCCTACGCGCCGATCACGCCGACGTTCCCGCTGCTCGGCCCGCTGGGGCTGATCCCCCTGCCGAGCAAGTGGCTCATCGAGTTCGGGCCACCGGTCCAGACCACCGACCTGGGCAGCGACGCCGCCGACGACCCGATGCTCGTCTTCGACCTGACCGACCAGGTGCGCGAGACGATCCAGCAGACCCTCTACAGCCTGCTCATGCAACGATCCTCCGTCTTCGTCTGAGAGGCCCTCGCCGTGACCGATGCCCAGTCCTCCCCGGTGCGCGTCGTGCTCGTCGGCCGCCCCGGCTGCCACCTGTGCGACGAGGCACGCGAGGTCATCGCGCGGGTCGCCGCCGACCTCGGCGTCGGGTGGGAGGAGCGGTCGATCGACGACGATCCCGGGCTGCGCGAGCGCTACGCCGACGACATCCCGGTCACGCTCGTCGACGGCCGGACCCACGACTTCTGGCGCGTGGACGAGGGGCGGCTGCGGGCGGCGCTGCGCTGACCGCTGGCGTGCCGACCCGCTGTGGCACCCGAGCGGCCGGGATGGTAGGGCCCGGCCGCCACTTTGTGCATCTCTTCACAAACGTCTAGCCTGAACGGGTCCCCATGTGCTCCGCGTTCGCCTCCGAGCGCCCTTGCGAGAGGAGCCGGTGAACAAGCGTGTCCGCCGACCCAGTTCTGCGTCGCGACGTCCCCGACGCGACCGTCGCGCGGCTGCCTGAGTACCTCCGGACGCTCTCCCGCCTCGCCGAGCACGGCGTCTCCTCCGTCTCGTCCGAGGAGCTCGCGAGCGCCGTCGGGGTCCGCTCCGCCCAGCTGCGCAAGGACCTCAGCCGGCTCGGCAGCTACGGCGTCCGGGGCGTCGGGTACGAGGTCGACACGCTCGCCCTCGAGATCTCTCGGGTGCTCGGCCTGACCCGCGACTGGCCCGTCGCCGTGGTCGGCATGGGCAACCTTGGGCACGCGCTCGCCTCCTACTCCGGCTTCGCGACGAAGGGCTTTCGCATCGTCGCGCTCTTCGACGACGACCCGGCCCTCGTCGGTGAGGAGGTGGGCGGAGTCGCGATCCGGCCCTTCGCCGAGCTGCCGTCGTGCGCCTCGGAGCAGCGCATCGCCATCGGGGTCATCGCCACGCCCGCCGCCGCCGCCCAGGCCGTCGGCGAGGCCCTCGTCGCCGCGGGCGTGATGTCCATCCTCAACTTCGCCCCGGCGAGCATCGCGGTGCGGGGGGACGTCGACGTGCGCCGCGTGGACCTGTCGACCGAGCTGCAGATCCTGGCCTTCCACGCCCAACGCAGGTCGTATGCCGGTGAGCTGACCGAGGCGGTGTCGCAGTGAGCCTGCTCGTCCTCGGGCTGTCGCACCACACCGCCCCGCTGTCGGTCATCGAGGAGCTGACGGAGGCGGGCGGCTCCGCCGACGCCATCGCCGAGGCCGTCCTCGCCTCCGCCGTCGCGTCCGAGGTCGTCGTCCTCACGACGTGCAACCGGCTCGAGGTGTATGCCGAGGTGTCGGCCTTCCACTCGGGCGTCGCCGCGATAGGCGAGGCGCTCGCGGACGCTGCGGGGCAGGCGCCGCAGGACCTCACCGAGCATCTCTACGTCCGCTACGACGACAGCGCCGTGGCGCATGCCTTCACCGTCGCGTGCGGCCTCGACTCCATGGCCGTCGGCGAGTCGCAGATCCTCGCCCAGATGCGCGAGGCCCTGGCGGTCGGCCAGGCCGAGGGCCGGGTGGGGCAGTCGCTGAACTCCCTGTTCCAGCAGGCCCTGCGGGTGGGCAAGCGGGCCCACTCGGAGACCGACATCGACTCGCACAGCGTCTCCCTCGTCCAGGCCGGCCTGGAGCGGGCCGCCGAGCTGCTCGGCCCCGCGCAGGGACTGCGGGTGAGCGTCGTCGGCGCCGGCGGCATGAGCGGTCTCGCCGCGGCCAACGCGTCACGGACCGGCGTCGCCGCCCTCACCATCGTCAACCGCACCCCGGAGCGGGCCGAGCGGCTGGCCGCAGCCACCGCCGGGGTCGCCCGGCCCTGGTCCGAGCTCGCCGACGTGCTCGCCGACAGCGACGTCGTCATCGCCTGCACCGGTGCGCTCGGGCACGTCATCTCCGGCGCGGACCTGGCGGCGAGCGCGGTCGCCCGCGCCGGCCGGCCCCAGGTCGTCGTCGACCTCGCCCTGCCTCGAGACGTGCAGCCCGAGGCGGAGTGGGGCACGGCGGTGCCGAGCGCGCACATCCTCGACCTCGAGGCGCTCGGCCGACTCCTCGAGGGACGGGCCGACGCCCAGCAGGTGTCCAAGGTCCACGAGCTCGTGACCGGGGAGGTCGCGGCATACCTCACCCGCCGCATGGAGAACGCCGTCGCGCCCACGGTCGCGGCGCTGCGGTCGCGGGCGGCCCAGGTGGTGGCGGCGGAGATGGACCGGCTCGACCAGCGTCTGCCGGCGCTCGACGAGGAGACCCGCGCCGAGGTCTCCCTCGCGGTGCACCGCATCGTCGAGAAGCTGCTCCACACCCCCACGCGCCGGGTCAAGGAGTACGCCATGGAGGGGGCCGGCCCCGACTACGCCGCTGCGCTGCGCGAGCTGTTCGACCTCGAGCCCAAGGACGTGGCCAACGTCGCCACCCCGCCGAGGATGGTGGGCTCGTGACGACCCTGCGGCTCGGCACCCGGCGCTCGGCCCTCGCGACGACCCAGTCGACGTGGGTCGCCGAGCGGCTTCGGGCGCTCGGGCACGCCGTGGAGCTCGTGGAGATCACCACGGAGGGGGACGTCTCCACGCAGCCGCTCACCCAGATCGGCGGCACCGGCGTCTTCACGTCCGCCATCCGCGCCGGCCTGCACGGGGACCGCGTCGACCTCGCCGTCCACAGCCTCAAGGACCTGCCCACCGCGCCCGACCCGGGCCTCGTCGTGGCCGCGGTCCCGTCGCGGGAGGACAGCCGCGACGTGCTCGTCGCCCGCGACGGCCTGACGCTCGCCGAGCTGCCCCCCGGCTCCGTCGTCGGCACGGGGTCCCCGCGCCGCGCCGCGCAGCTCACGGCCCTCGGCCTCGGCCTCGACGTCCGGCCGATCCGGGGCAACGTCGACACGCGCGTCGGCTACGTCTCCTCTGGCACGCTCGACGCCGTCGTCCTGGCCCGCGCCGGCCTGGCCCGGCTCGGGCGCCTCGAGCTCGTCACCGAGGTCCTCGACCCCATCCAGATGCTGCCCGCCCCCGGCCAGGGCGCGCTCGCCGTCGAGTGCCGGGCCGACCGGGCCGACGTCCGGGCGGCGGTGGCGCCGCTCGACGACCCCGACACCCGGACGTGCGTCACGGCCGAGCGGGCGCTGCTCTCCGCGCTCGAGGCCGGGTGCACCGCGCCCATCGGCGCGCTCGCCGAGATCGTCGACGGCGAGGACGGGCTCGAGCTGTCGCTGCGCGCCTTCGCCGGGAGTGCCGACGGCTCGATCGCCCTCAGGCGCTCGCTCGTCGGCCCGCTCACCGACCCCCGAGCCCTCGGCAACCGGCTCGCCCAGATCCTCCTCGACGACGGCGCTGCCGGCATCGAGGCTCCCTCGCCCACCGCCACGCACCATTCGGAGCCAGTTTCGTGACTCGTCCGCGCCAGCCGTCAGAGCAGACGGCACACATCCCTTCGGTTCCGCAGTCCCCGGTCCGGGTCGCCTTCGTCGGCTCCGGCCCGGGCGACCCCGGCCTGCTGACCATCCGCGGGCGTGACCTCCTCGCGGCGGCCGACGTCGTCGTGCTCGACCGCATCGCCCGCGACGACGTCGTGCTGCGCCATGCCCGCCCGGACGTCGAGATCGTCGACGCCGGCCACGGCGAGCAGGGGCAGGAGCTCACCCACGCCATGCGGGCCAAGGTCCTCGTGCGCGCCGCCCGGGCGGTGCCGGAGGGCGGCCTGGTCGTGCGGCTCATGAGCGGCGACCCGGCCACCTTCAACGGGCTCGTCGAGGAGGTCCGCGCCTGCCGCAAGGCCGGGATCAGCGTCGACGTCGTGCCGGGCGTGCCGACCGTGACGGCGGTGCCGACGTATGCCGGTGTGCCGCTCACCTCCAAGCAGGTGACGGCGGTCTCCGCGGTGAGCACGGACAACGCCGGCCACGACTGGACCCGCTACGCCGACACCGAGGGCAGCCTCGTGATCACCGGCTCGCCCGAGTCGATCCGTCGCTCGCTTGCGGCGCTGCTCCACGCGGGGCGGCCGGGTGACGAGGAGGTCGTGCTCGTCGAGCACGGCACCACCGTCGAGCAGCGGTCGGTGACGACGACGCTGGAGGCGGCCGACAGCGCCTTCGCCGCCAAGGAGCCCGCTCGTCCCACGGTGGCGGTCGTGTCGCCCAACGTCGCCCTGCGCGAGGAGTTCGCGTGGTTCGAGAACAAGCCGCTCTTCGGGTGGCGCGTCCTCGTCCCCCGGACCCAGGCCCAGGCCGGCGCCATGGTGGACCGGCTCGCGGCATACGGCGCCGTCGCCGAGGTCGTGCCGACCATCGCGGTCGAGCCGCCGCGGACCCCCCAGCAGATGGAGCGCGCCATCAAGGGCCTCGTCACGGGCCGCTACGAGTGGGTCGGCTTCACGTCGGTCAACGCGGTCCGGGCCGTGCGCGAGCGGTTCGAGCAGCTCGGGCTCGACGCGCGTGCCTTCGCCGGCCTCAAGGTCGCCGCGGTGGGCGGCGTCACCGCGGCCGCCCTGCGCGACTGGGGCATCAACCCCGACCTCGTGCCGTCCGGCGAGCAGTCCGCGGCCGGGCTGCTCGAGGACTGGCCGGACTTCGACGAGGTGCTCGACCCGATCAACCGGGTGCTGCTCCCGCGTGCCGACATCGCCACCGACACGCTCGTGGCCGGCCTGCGCGACATGGGCTGGGAGGTCGACGACGTCACGGCATACCGCACGGTGCGGGCCGCGCCGCCCGCGGCGAGCATCCGCGACGCCATCAAGGGCGGCGGCTACGACGCGGTCGTGTTCACGTCGAGCTCGACGGTGCGCAACCTCGTCGGGATCGCCGGCAAGCCGCACCCCGCCACGGTGGTCGCCTGCATCGGCCCAGCGACGGCGAAGACCGCCCAGGAGCACGGCCTGCGGGTGGACGTGCTCGCGCCGGAGGCCTCGGCGCTGCGCCTCGTCGACGCGCTGGCCGGGCACGGCGTCGGGCTCGCCGTCGCCGCCCGCGAGGCGGGCCAGCCGGTGCAGCGGCCGAGCGACAAGCGGCCCGCGTCACGGCGGCGCGCTCGATGATCGAGCGCCCCCGCCGCCTGCGCCAGACGCCGGCGATGCGCCGCCTCGTCGCGGAGACCCGGCTCGACCCCGCCGAGCTCATCCTGCCGGTCTTCGTCGCGGAGGGGGTGACCGGGCCGCGGCCCATCACCAGCATGCCGGGCGTCGTCCAGCACTCCCTCGACTCGCTCGTGGACGTGAGCCGGCGGGCGGTCGCCGCCGGCGTCGGGGGAGTCATGCTCTTCGGCGTCCCGGAGAGCAAGGACGCCATCGGCTCCGGCGCGTGCGCCCCCGACGGCATCCTCAACGTCGGCCTGGGCCGGGTCCGTGACGCCGTCGGTGACGACCTGCTCGTCATGGCCGACACGTGCCTCGACGAGTTCACCGACCACGGCCACTGCGGCGTGCTCGACGCGCGCGGACGGGTCGACAACGACGCGACGCTGGAGATCTACAACGAGATGGCGGTCGCCCAGGCCCGCGCGGGCGCGCACGTCGTCGCGCCGTCCGGGATGATGGACGGCCAGGTGGGCGCCATCCGCTCGGCGCTCGACGCCGCGGGCCTGGAGGACACCGTCATCCTCGCGTATGCCGCGAAGTACGCCTCGGCGTTCTACGGGCCCTTCCGCGAGGCGGTCCAGTCCAGCCTGCAGGGTGACCGGCGGACCTACCAGCAGGACCCGGCGAACCTGCTGGAGTCCCTGCGCGAGGTCGACCTCGACGTCGCCGAAGGCGCCGACATCGTCATGGTCAAGCCCGCCATGTCCTACCTCGACGTCCTCGCCGCGGCGGCCGAGCGCGTGACGGTGCCGGTCGCGGCATACCAGGTGTCGGGTGAGTACGCCATGATCGAGGCGGCGGCGTCGAACGGCTGGATCGACCGGCGCGCGGCCGCGCTGGAGTCACTCCTGTCGATCCGCCGCGCGGGGGCCCGCATGGTGCTCACGTACTACGCGCTCGACGCCGCCGACTGGCTGCGCTGAGCACGAGGGAGGGGTCGTGGGGCAGGAGGCGGGGAGGTCGGGCCGGTCCGAGGAGGACGGCTTCCGGTGGCTGAGTGACGCCGAGCAGGCGTCGTGGCGGGCCGTGCTGCGGGGGACCCGGCTGCTGGAGACGGCCCTCGACGACGCCCTGCGCGAGGCGGGCCTGCAGCTCAGCGAGTACGAGATCATCTCCATGCTCTCGGAGGCGTCCGGGCGCCGGCTGCGCATGTCGGAGCTCGCGGCTCTCGTCGTCCAGTCGCGCAGCCGGCTGACCCACACCGCCAAGCGCCTCGAGGAGCGCGGCTGGGTCACGCGGGAGCAGTGCGCCGACGACAAGCGGGGGGTCGAACTCGTCCTCACGCAGGAGGGCGGCGCCGCCGTCACCGACATCGCGCGCCTTCATGTGCAGAGCGTGCGGGACAACCTCGTCGACATCCTGACGCCGGCGCAGTTCCAGGGCCTGGGGGACGCCATGGCGGTCGTCTGCGACCACCTCGACCCGCACCGGCTGACCGACCGCTGACCGCCTCGGCGCGCCCGCGCCACCTGCCGGGACAGCCGCCTTTGCGAGAATGGCCGGCATGACCCACGCGCCCGTCACGTCGACCACCACCAGCGCCACCACCACCACCACCACCACCACCGCCTCCGCCGCCCTGCTCGACCGGGCGGTGCGCGTCAGCCCCGGTGGGGTCAACTCGCCTGTCCGCGCCTTCCACGGGGTGGGCGGCACGCCGCGGTTCATGGCATCCGCGGCGGGACCGTGGCTGACCGACGTCGACGGCAACCGCTACGTCGACCTCATCGGCTCGTGGGGCCCGATGATCCTCGGCCACGCCCACCCCGCGGTGGTCGCCGCAGTGCAGGAGGCGGCCACGAGGGGCTTCTCGTTCGGCACCCCGTCGGAGAACGAGGTGCGGCTCGCCGAGGAGATCGTCGCGCGGGTGGAGCCGGTCGAGCAGGTGCGCCTGGTCAACTCCGGCACCGAGGCGACGATGTCGGCCATGCGGCTGGCCCGTGGCTTCACCGGCCGCTCCGCCGTCGTGAAGTTCGCCGGCTGCTATCACGGGCACGTCGACGCCCTCCTCGCCTCTGCCGGCTCCGGGGTCGCGACGTTCGCCCTGCCGGACTCGGCCGGGGTCCCGGCCTCGAGCGCCGCGGAGACGATCGTGCTGCCCTACAACGACCTCGCGGCGGTCGAGGCGGCCTTCGCGGCCCGCGGCGACGAGATCGCTGCGGTCATCACCGAGGCGGCGCCCGGCAACATGGGCGTCGTGCCGCCCGAGCCGGGATTCACCGAGGGCCTGCGCCGCATCACCCGGGCTGCTGGCGCGCTGCTCATCTCCGACGAGGTGATGACCGGCTTCCGCTGCTCCCGGGCCGGCTTCTACGGTCTCGAGGGGCCGTATGCCGCCGGGCCGGCCGACCTGTTCACCTTCGGCAAGGTGATGGGCGGCGGCTTCCCGGCCGCAGCCTTCGGGGGCCGGGCCGACGTGATGTCCCTCCTCGCGCCGATCGGGCCCGTCTACCAGGCCGGCACGCTGTCCGGCAACCCCGTCGCCACCGCTGCCGGCCTCGCCACGCTGCAGGCCTGCACCGACGAGGTCTACGCGCGCCTCGGGGTCGTGGCGCGGGCCGTCGCCGACGGCGTCGCGCAGGCGCTCACGCGGGCGTCGGTGCCGCACACCGTCCAGTGGGCGGGCTCGATGTTCTCGGTCTTCTTCCGGGACGACGCGGTGCGCGACTACGACGACGCCAAGGCCCAGGACACCGCCGCCTTCCGCCGCTTCTTCCACTCGATGCTCGACCAGGGCGTCCACCTGCCGCCGAGCGCGTTCGAGGCGTGGTTCGTCTCCGCCGCGCACGACGACGCTGCCGTCGACCACGTCCTTGCGGCGCTGCCCGCCGCCGCGCGCGCCGCGGCCTCCCCCCGCGGCTGAGGCGGTTCCCGGCGCCGCTCGAGGCCCGCACCCACCTCAGCCCGGAAGGGATCCGCCGGCGTCGGACCCTTGCCCGGGCCGGTCGGCGGGGAGGACGCTGGAGGGCGGCGGCAGCGCCGTCCGGGCGCTGCCTCGACCCCCTCAGGAGGTGCGCCGTGTTTGCACGGTCCACGACAGTCCATGGCAAGCCGGAGATGATCGACGCAGGCATCACCCACCTGCGCGAGAGCGTGATGCCGCAGCTCAGAGATCTGAGCGGCTTCGTCGGCCTCTCCCTGCTCTGCGACCGCCACACCGGGCGGTGCATCGTCACGACGGCCTGGGAGTCGGAGGCCGCCATGCGCGCCACGGCCGAGCGGGTCACGCCGATCCGGGCGAAGGCCGCCGCGGCCTTCGGAGGACGGGCCTCCGTCGACGAGTGGGAGGTCGCCTACGTCCACCGGGCCCACCACGCGGCCGACGGCGCGTGCGCGCGGGTGACCTGGACCGAGTCCGACCCGGCGAGCATGGACCGGGTCATCGACACCTTCAAGACGAGGATCATGCCGCGGGTCGAGCAGCTCGAGGGCTTCTGCAGCGCCAGCCTCCTCGTCGACCGCTACACCGGGAGGGCCTGCACGACGGTGAGCTACGAGTCCTCCGAGGCCATGGCCCGGACGAGGGACACGGCGATGGGGCTGCGTGCCGACGGCGTCCAGGAGGCCGGGCTGGAGATCGCCGAGGTGGCCGAGTTCGAGCTCGTGCTCGCGCACCTCGACGTGCCCGAGCTCGTCTAGCACGACCCAGTTGAGGTGATCCCGGGGCAGGCATCGCCCCGCTTTCACCTCAACTCCGGGGCACTGCGTCAGTGGACGGCCCCGAGGAGGATGCCGACGAGGACGAAGAGCGAGCCGAAGACCCGGTTGACGGCCCGCTGACCCCGAGCGTCGCGGGTCAGCCGCCGCAGGGCCCTGGCCGCGGCCGCGAAGAAGAACCACATCACGAGCACGTCGATGACGACGACCGTGGCCGCGAGCACGGCGTACTGACGCAGCAGCGGCTCCTCCGGCCGGATGAACTGCGGGGTGAAGGCGAGGAAGAACACGACCGCCTTCGGGTTGGTGAGGTTGACGAGCAGGCCGCGCCGCAGCATCGAGCTGCGAGGCTCCGCGGCGCGCCTGGGCTCCGTCACGGCGGGCGCGGGCGGCATCCGCCACTGCCGCACCCCGAGGACGACGAGGTATGCCGCACCGGCATACCGGATGGCGTTGAAGAGCACGGGCGAGCCGGCCACGAGGACCCCCACGCCGGCGGCGACGATCGCGATGTGCAGCAGGAGCGCGGCCTGTTGGCCGAGGATGCCCCAGATGGAGCGCGTCCATCCGGAGCCCAGCGCGTTGGACATCGTGTTGATGGCGCCCGCCCCCGGCGTGAAGGAGATCATCGCCCCCGCCGCGGCCAGCGGCAACCACAGAGACCACGGCACGGGGGCAAGTGTAGGTCCGCGCCGGAGGCGGGCCGGGCGGGCCCGCGCCGGGGGGATTCGGCCGGGCGCCGGACGTTTGAGAGACTGGGCGCATGACCGACAGCTCTCGGCCGGCGGCGCCGACGCGCACCGTCGTGCACCTCATGCGGCACGGTGAGGTGCACAACCCCCACGGGGTCCTCTACGGACGGCTGCCCGGCTACCGGATCTCCGAGCTCGGTTCGAAGATGGCGCGGCTGGTGGCCGACCACCTCGCCGCCAACGACATCACCCACGTCGTCGCGTCGCCTCTGGAGCGCGCCCAGCAGACGGCCGCCCCCATCGCGGAGTCGCACGGGCTGCAGGTCGTCACCGACGAGCGGGTCATCGAGTCCGACAACTACTTCGAGGGCATGACGATCGGGGGAGGCGCCGGGCTGCGCAACCCGCGGCACTGGCCCAAGCTCGTCAACCCGTTCCGCCCCTCGTGGGGCGAGCCCTACGACGCCGTGGCCGAGCGCATGCTCGCGGCCGTCGGCGACGCCCGGGAGGCCGCCGCCGGGCACGAGGCCGTCATCGTCTCGCACCAGCTGCCCGTGTGGACCGTCCGCAACCGGCTCCTCGGCAACCGCCTGTGGCACGACCCCCGCCGGCGCGAGTGCACCCTGGCCTCCCTGACGTCGCTGCTCTACGAGGACGACGAGCTGCTCTCGGTGACCTACAGCGAGCCGGCCGCCGCCCTGCTCGCCGGGGCGAGCAAGATGGCGGGCGCGTGACGCACCTGTCCGCGTGGCTCGGCCCGCGCCGCCTCGGCCCGCGCCGCCTCGGCTCGCGCCGCCTCGGCGGCCTGCGACGGCTGGTGGGCCTCACGCTCGTCGCCGGCCTCGTCGCCACCTCGTCCGCCTGCTCCAGCGACCCGAACTCCGTCGCGGCCCAGGCCCGCGCGGGCGACCGGAAGGGCTACATCTCCGGTGACGGCACCATCGAGCGGCTGGCGCCGGGGGACCGCGGCAGCCCCGTGGCGCTCACCGGCACCACCCTGGAGGGCAAGCCCTGGTCGATGAAGGGCACGGAGGGCACCGTGCTCGTGCTCAACGTGTGGGGGTCGTGGTGCCCGCCCTGCATCGAGGAGACCCCGGCCCTGCAGAAGGCGTGGGAGACGGTGCAGGCCAAGGGCCTCGACGTGCGGTTCCTCGGGCTCGACGTGCAGGAGGCGCCGGCCTCCGGCCTCGCCTTCCAGCAGGCCAACAAGGTCACCTACCCCTCCCTCGCCTACGACGGCGGCGTGCCGCTCCTCGCCCTGCAGGGCAAGGTGACGACGACGCCGGCGACCCTGGTGCTCGACGGCAGGGGCCGCATCGCGGCCCGGGTCTCGGGGCCGGTCTCGACGACGACCGTCCTCGGCCTCGTCGACGACGTCCTCGCCGAGACGGGCTGAGCCGTGGTCGACGAGCTGACCAACGGATCCGTCGTCGTCGCGGCGCTCGTGGCGCTCGCGGCGGGCTTCGTCTCGTTTGCCTCACCGTGCGTGCTCCCGCTCGTGCCGGGCTTCCTCGGCTACGTCACCGGGCTGTCCGACGTCGCCCTCGAGCGGCGCTCACGGGGACGGCTGGTGCTCGGCGCGCTCCTCTTCGTCCTCGGCTTCAGCGTCGTCTTCCTCCTCGGTGCCGGGATCGTGTCGGCCGTCGGCGTGTCCCTCCGCGGCAACCAGACCGTGCTCCTGCGGGTCGGTGGCGTGGTCGTCATCCTCTCGGCCCTGGCCCTGCTCGGGCTCGGCCGGGGCTGGAGCGTGCAGCCCTCGTGGCGCCCGGCTGCCGGGCTCGCGGGGGCGCCCCTGCTCGGGGCGGTGTTCGGCCTGGGCTGGCTGCCCTGCCAGGGGCCGACCCTGGCCGCGATCCTCGCCATGGCGGCGCCGCTGTCGGCCGAGTCCGGCACGGTGGGGCGCGGCGTGCTGCTCGCGTCCTTCTACTGCGCCGGCCTCGGCACGCCCTTCCTGCTCATGGCGGCCGCCTGGGAGCGCGCCGGGCGGGCCAGCGCGTGGCTGCGCGGGCACCGTCGCGCGATCCAGCTGGGCGGCGGGCTCCTGCTCCTCGCCGTCGGGGTGCTGCTCGTGACCGGGCTGTGGCAGACGGTCATCACCATCCTCCAGACCCGCTTGATCTCCACCTTCCGGACGGTGCTCTAGATGGCCCTCGACCAGCGGCGCGCCGCGCCGCCGCCGCCGACGCTGCCGAGCCTCGGCCCGCTGGGCTTCGCGCGGTGGGCGTGGCGGCAGCTGACGAGCATGCGCACGGCGCTCTTGCTGCTGCTGCTCCTTGCGATCGCGGCCGTGCCGGGCTCGATCTTCCCGCAGCGCAACATCGACTCCGGCCGGGTCGCCGACTACATCGCGCAGCACCGCACGTCGGCGCCGTGGCTCGACCGGTTCTCCTTCTTCGACGTCTACTCCTCGCCGTGGTTCTCGGCCATCTACCTGCTGCTCTTCGTCTCGCTCGTCGGGTGCATCGTGCCGCGGACCGCCGTCCACCTGCGAGCCGTCCGGGCCACCCCGCCGCGTGCACCCGCCCGTCTCGAGCGGCTCGACGCGCACGCCGAGCTCCTGACGGACCTGCCCCCGGACGAGGCGCTGGCCGCTGCCCGGGCGGTGCTGCGGGCCAAGCGTTTCCGCGTCCACTCGCACGACGCGGCGAGCGTGAGCGCCGAGTCCGGCCACCTGCGCGAGACCGGCAACCTCGTCTTCCACATCGCCCTCTGCGGGGTGATCGTCGGGATGGCCGTGGGCCACCTCTTCGGCTGGCGGGGCGACGTCATCGTGCCGGAGGGGCAGAAGTTCGCGTCGAGCCTGACGACGTACAACACCTTCTCCCCGGGGCCGTGGACCGACAGCGGGTCACTGCCGCCGTTCGTCCTCTCGCTCGACCGGCTCGACGTGCAGTTCCAGGACAAGCCCGGCCGGTCGTTCGGGCAACCGCGCGAGTTCACGGCATACGCCTCGGTGGCCGAGCAGCCCGGGGCCCCCGCGACCCCGCGCGAGATCAGCGTCAACCACCCCCTCACCGTCGGCGGCGCGGACGTCTTCCTCCTCGGCAACGGCTACACGCCGGTCGTCACCGTCAAGGACGCCGCCGGCCGGGTGCTCTTCTCCGACGCCGTGCCGTTCCTCGCCCAGGACGGCAACTACCGGTCCATCGGCGTCATCAAGGTGCCCTCCGCCTCGCCGAAGCAGCTCGGCATCACCGGCTTCTTCCTGCCGACCGCGGAGCCCACCTTCGCGGGCGGCCCGGTGTCGCTGTTCCCCGACGCCCGCAACCCGGAGCTGGCCCTGTCCGTCTGGGAGGGCACGCTCTTCCCGAACGGGGCGCCGCAGTCGGTCTACACCCTCAACACCGACGAGATGAAGCAGGTGACCAAGCCCGACGGCAGCCCCGCGCTCGTGCGCCTGCGGCCCGGGCAGACGTACGCCATCCCCGGCGGTCGCGGGACGATCACCTTCGAGAGCGTCAAGCGCTTCGCCGGCCTGTCGGTGCGCACGGACCCCGGGGGCGGCATCACGCTCACGGCGGCCCTGCTCGCCACGGCGGGCCTCATCCTCGGGCTGACCATCCGGCGCCGCCGGGTCTTCGTCCGCGTCCGGCCGGCGACTGGGGCCGAGACGGCGGCCGCGACGGGCGACGGGGCACCGGGGGTCGGGGGGAGGGCCGGTCGACCGGCTACCGTGGTGACCATCGGAGGCATCGCCAAGGACTCCGACGCCGGGCTGGCCGCAGTCGTCGCGGCCGTGCACGACCACCTCGCAGATCGGAAGACCGACCGTGCCCGCTGAGACGCTCGCCGCCAACGCCAACGTGGCGCTCTACTCCTCGATGGTCGTCTACACCCTCGCCCTGCTCGCCTTCACGCTCCACCTCGCCAGTCGGGCCCCCAGCCGGGCCGCCGGCCCGGGGCAGGAGCGGGGCGCCGCGGCGTCGCGCACGTCGGTCCTCGTCGGCGCACCGGGCCGGCCCGGGGCGCTCCGCGGTGGACCGGTGGGCGCCTCCGGCGCCCCGACGGCGCGCACGCCGGGCGCACCCGAAGGAGAGGACGGCCGGGGGATCGCCAGCCGCCAGCGCGGAAGCATCGGGCTCACCCTGACCTACCTCGCGACGCTGCTCCTGGTCGCGTCCGTGGCCATGCGGGGCCTGGCCGTGGCGCGTCCCCCGTGGGGCAACATGTTCGAGTTCGCCACGGCAGCGGCGGCCGCGGTCGGGCTCGTCTACTCCGCGCTCGCGCGGCGCAACCGCTGGGAGTGGCTGGGGGTCTTCGTCGTCGGCCCGGTCCTGCTCGTCCTCGGCCTGGCGCTCACCGTCCTCTACACCGAGGCTGGCGAGCTCATGCCCGCCCTGAAGTCCTACTGGCTGGGCATCCACGTGTCGGTGGCCTTCGTGGCCGTCGCGTTCTTCACGATCGCCTGCGCGGTCGGAGTGCTCCACCTCGTCCGGGCCCGGCGGGAGGAGAAGCCGCCCGCGCGGCCCGGCTTCCTGGAGTCGCTGCCCCCGGCCGCCCAGCTCGAGCGCACGGCATACGGCCTCAACATGGTCGGGTTCATCCTCTGGACCTTCACCCTCATCGCGGGCGCCATCTGGGCCAAGGAGGCGTGGGGTGCCTACTGGCAGTGGGACCCCAAGGAGGTGTGGACCTTCGTGATCTGGACCGTGTATGCCGCCTACATGCACAGCCGGGCGACGGCCGGCGTGGACCACCGCCGCTCGACGTACATCGCGCTCGCGGGCTACGCCTCGGTCATCGTCAACTTCACGCTCGTCAACCTCGTGTCGACGTTCGTCGGCATGCACAACTACTCCGGGATGTGACCGCTGGTGGTCCGCTACACCCTGTTGCGCCTGCTCATCTTCTTCGGCTTCCTGCTGCTCTTCTGGCTCGTCGGGCTGCGCGACAACAAGGTGCTGCTGCTGGGCGCCGCCGCGGTCGCCTCGTCCGCCGCCTCCTACCTGCTGCTGCGCGGCATGCGTGACGAGCTCACGGCGCGGCTCGTCGCCCGCCACGAGGCCCGCGCCGAGCAGCGCGCCCAGCGCCGGCTGTCGGCCGACGAGGTGGCCGAGGACCGTGAGGCCGAGGCGGATCGCTGAGCCGGACCGCCGAGCCCCCGTGGGCACACGTCAGGCCGGCGGCCGGCCGAGCGCCAGGCCGAGCCCGAGCAGGGCGCTCCAGACCAGCTGGAACAGGCCGGTCCCGGCGAGGGCGGGGATGAGGTCGCGGCCGGTGGCGGTGCCCACCACGGCCTGCACGGGCCGCAGGAGCAGGGGCGCCGCGAGCACGGCGAGCAGGGCGTAGGGCGAGGCGAACGAGGCGAGGCCCGTCGCGACGAAGGCGACGGACACGAGCGCGACATAGAACCGGCGGGTCCCCCGGTCCCCCATGCGCACCGCCAGCGTCCGCTTGCCGGCTCCCCGGTCGGTGGGGATGTCACGCAGGTTGTTGACCACGAGGATGGCCGAGGCCAGGGCACCGACACCCACGGCCCCCGCCCACCCCGCCGCGGTGACGGGGGTCATCGTCGCCATCGTGCCGAGGGTGGCGACGAGCCCGAAGAAGACGAAGACGAAGACCTCCCCGAGGCCGAGGTAGCCGTAGGGCCTGGAGCCGCCGGTGTAGAACCAGGCGGCGGCGATCGCGAGGCCCCCGATCGGGATGAGCACCCACGTCGCGGACAGCGCGACGAGCGCGAGCCCGCACAGGCCGGCGAAGAAGAAGCACGCCCACGCGGCGAACTTCACGGTGGACGGATGGGCGAGCCGCTGGCCGACGAGGCGCACCGGGCCGACGCGGACCGCGTCGGTGCCCCGGATGCCGTCGGAGTAGTCGTTCGCGTAGTTGACGCCCACCTGCAGGGACACCGAGACGACGAGGGCGAGCAGCGCATAGCCCCACACGACGTTGCCGGTCTGGTAGGCGGCCCCCGTGCCGACGAGGACGGGGGAGACGGCGGCTGGGAGGGTGCGCGGCCGGGCACCCGCGATCCACTGCGACAGGGTGGCCATGGGTCCTTCGAGAGAGAGCAGACGGGCAGGGGGAGGCCGGGAACGAGCCAGGCACCGGGGCGACGACCGGCAACCGGTCAGCCGAACCGAGGTCCGCCCGGCCGGCGGGCCGGGTCAGAGCCTACGCAGGAAGTCGGGGTCGTCGTCGGGGCCACGCGGGCCGGTCGGCCGATCGGGTGGCCCGCCAGGCCGCCGGGGCGGGCCACCACCACGGGCGTCGGTGCGGCCCGACACGAGCCACAGCAGCGGCCCGACGACCGGGACGAGCACGACGAGGAGCCACGCCGGTTTCGCGAGCACGCGCACGAGCCGCCGGTCGGTCTGGATGCAGTCGACGAAGGCGTAGATCGTGGCGAAGACGACGGCCGCGAGAAGCAGGACGCGAAGCACGGGGGGCTCCTTGTGCGGTTGGTTCCTCCATCTTGCCACCGTCTCAGGGCAGCTCCTCGAACACCTGCCGGATCGCCGCCCGGTCGGGCTTGCCCGGCCCGCGTTGCGGGATGGCGGAGAGGACGACGACGTGCCGGGGCAGGGCGGCGTCGGGCAGTATGCCGCGCAGCCGGTCGCGCAGCTCCGGGGCGGTGACGTGGCGGCGCGGGTCGAGCAGGGTGACGGCCGCGCACACGGTCTCGCCCCAGTCGGGGTCGGCCCGCCCGAGCACGACGACATCGAGCACGTCGGGGACGTGCCGGCTGATCGCGTCCTCGACGACTCCGGGGGTGACCTTGAGCCCGCCGCTGTTGATGAGGTCGTCGGCTCGTCCGTCGAGGACGAGCAGCCCCTCCTCGAAGTGGCCGAGGTCGTCGGTGCGGAACCACCGCACGCCGTCACTGTCCACGGAGAAGGCGACCGCGGTGAGGGCCGGCTCGCCGAGGTAGCCGGACGCGAGCGTCTCGCCGCCGAGCACGACGTGACGGTCGTTGTCGATGTGCACCCGGCTGACGCGGAGCGGCACGCCGTCGTAGACGCAGCCCCCTGCGGTCTCGCTCATGCCGTAGGTGAGGACGAGCCGCACCCCCGCCGCGAGGGCCCGCCGGTGCATCGCACCGGGAGTCGCGGCGCCGCCGACGAGCACCGCATCGAAGCCGGCGAGCACGCGGGCGCCCTCCTCGTCGCCGAGGAGGCGCCCCAGCTGGGTCGGGACGAGGGCGGTGTAGCGCCGGTCCTGGGTCGGCATGGCCCGGGCGGCCGACACGAAGGCGGAGGCGGTGAAGCCGTCCCGGCTGTCGACGACCGTCGGCCGGGTGCCGGCCACGAGGGAGCGCACGAGGACCTGCAGGCCCGCGACGTGCGCGGCGGGCATGGCGAGCAGCCAGGCCCCAGCGCCGCCCAGGGTCTCGTGGGTGGACCGCGCCGAGGCCTGCAGGGCCGAGCTCGTGAGCAGGGCCCGCTTCGCCCGGCCAGTGGAGCCGGACGTGCCGACCGCCACCGCGAGGTCGTCCGGCAGGTCCGCCGGGTCGGAAGGTGACACGACGGGGCGGGGGCTCCCCTCGGCATACGGCAGCAGGGCCCCGTCGCCGGCGAGGGC
>NZ_DASSMH010000018.1:0-3081 GCF_035688975.1 Intrasporangium sp.
CCGCTGCCCGGGCTGTGACCGGGGATCAGATGTCCAGCACGAAGGTGAACGCCGCGTTCTTGCCGTCGGCCGCGTCGCCCATGGTGACCTCGCACTCCTTGCGGTAGATGCCGTCGGAGGCGTTGCGGGGCTCACCCGGGAAGTAGAGCTGGGTGGTGAGCATCCGCCCGCCCGAGGGCTGCACCTTGACGTGGATGTGCCGGGTGCGGCCCGGGCGCTGACATTTCGCTGCGCGTCCGCGCTGCCGCCGACATGAGCATCCTTGCGCAGCGGAGTGTTGCGCCGGCTGCACCGAATGGGAGCGCTCTCGCGTGAGCTCGCCGGCTTGCTTCGTCGTGCGCCGGCCTCGTGGAAACGGCGGAAGCAGCGGCTGTCCCCACTCCCCCACGACTGCGGAGCCTCGCTCCAGAGTGGTCGACCGCATCGTGGAGCGTGCCCGACGCGGCCCGCCTCGTTAACGGCACGCTAAGAACAGAGCTCGCCGCGCTGAGAGCGCGTTAAGGCCATCGACAAGCGGCCCTTCTCGTCGTTAGCTCGAACATGATGGAGCAAGACCGAGAAACGGAGCTGTTGTGGATAGCGCTCGGGGGGCTCGCGCCCATCGCCGTCGCCATGGCGTTGGTGTCCCTCCGTGACGTCATGCTCAACACGAACTTGGCGCTCGTCCTAGTCACGGTCGTCGTCGTGGCCGCGGCCTCGGGCGGACGGCAGGCCGGCGCGGTAAGCGCGATCAGCGCCGCGCTGTCCTTCGACTTCTTCTTCACACGCCCGTACCTGCAGCTGCGGATCACATCGGCCGACGACGTCGAGACTGCGCTGCTCTTGCTGGCGGTCGGCCTGCTTGTTGGCCACATCGCGGGTCGGAGTCGACGGGCCCTCTCGTCGGCGGAGACCAGACGAGGTGAGATTCGCCGCATCTACCGCATCGCCGAGCTCGCCGCCCTCGGCGACGACGTGTCTGACGTCGTGATGGCCGCCGAATCCGAACTCACCGACCTGCTGCACCTGCAGAGTTGCCGCTTCGAGGCACCGCCTTTCGACTCGACCTTCGAGCGGTTCGAGCGCAGCGGCTTCGTGACCGGCGAGAATCACCGTTTCCAGAGGACCGGCCTGGAGCTACCCTTGGAGGGCGTCGAGCTTCCCGTCCTGGGGCGCGGTCAGGTCCTCGGACGCTTCGTCCTCGACCCGACGCAGGGCACGGGCATAACCCTGGAGCAGCGGGTCGTGGCCGTGGCGGTGGCCGACCAGGTGGGCGCAGCCCTCGCCGCTCCGACGGCTCGGAGGAGCTGAGCGATGCCCGACGTCATCTTCATCGCCGTGACCCTGGCGTTCTTCGCCCTGTGTGCGCTGTACGTCCGCGCCTGCGACGCCATCGTCCGATCCACCGACACCGAAGCAGAGGATGCTGCCGACGGTTGCCCGACGGCTCGGCCATGACCGTCGACAACGTGATCGGTCTGGTGCTCGCCGCGCTGCTGGTCGCGTACCTCCTCGTCGCGCTGATCTTCCCCGAGAAGTTCTGAGGTGTCTGCAGCCAGCTGGGTGCAGTTCGCCCTCTTGATCGCCCTGATCCTCGCGACCGCACCGCCGCTCGGGCGGTACATCGCCGAGGTCTACGGCGACGAAACGAAGCCCCCGGGAGACCGATTCTTCCAAGCCATCGAGGGGCGCGTGTACCGCCTTTGCGGCGTCGATCCCGAGCGTGAGCAGCGGTGGACCGTCTACGCCCTCTCGCTGCTCGGTTTCAGCCTGGTCTCCTTCCTCGTCCTCTACGGCCTTCAGCGGCTGCAGGGCTCGCTTCCCCTCAACCCGAGGGGGCTGGGCGCGATGTCGCCCCACCTGGCCTTTAACACCGCCGTCAGCTTCGTGACCAACACGAACTGGCAGTCCTACGCCGGCGAGACGACGATGAGCCACCTCACCCAGATGGTCGGCCTGGCCGTCCAGAACTTCGTCTCCGCTGCCGCGGGTATGGCAGTGATGGCCGCCCTGATCCGGGGCCTGGCCCGCAAGCGGGCGACGACGATCGGCAACTTCTGGGTCGACCTCACCCGCACGACACTGCGCATCCTGCTGCCCCTCTCGTTCGTCTTCGCCCTGGTGCTGGTCAGCCAGGGAGTGATCCAGAACTTCTCCGGTGCCAGGGAGGTCCGCACCGTCGAGGGTGCGTCGCAGTCGATTCCCGGCGGCCCCGCCGCCAGCCAGGTCGCCATCAAGCAGCTCGGCACCAACGGCGGCGGGTTCTTCAACGTGAACTCGGCTCACCCGTACGAGAACAGCACGCCGCTCAACGGCTTCCTCGAGCTCTACGCCATCCTGCTCATCCCCTTCGCCCTGGCCTTCACGTACGGCCGCATGGTCGGTGACCGCCGCCAGGGCCGGGCCGTCTTCGCCATCATGTTCGCCATCTGGGCCGTCCTGTCGCTGGCGGCGATGGGCATCGAGGCCAATGGAAACCCGCGCCTGGCCGCGCTCGGCGTCGACCAATCGAGCTCGCAGGCCCAGGCCGGGGGGAACATGGAGGGCAAAGAGGTCCGCTTCGGGCCCGCAGGTTCGGCGCTGTGGGCGGTGTCGACGACAGGCACGTCGAACGGGTCCGTCAACTCCATGCACGACAGCTATACGCCCCTGGGTGGGATGGTGGCGCTCTCACACATCATGCTGGGCGAGGTCAGCCCCGGCGGGGTCGGCGTCGGCGTGAACGGGCTCCTCATCATGGTCATCCTCTCGGTGTTCGTGGCCGGGCTGATGGTGGGCCGCACGCCCGAGTACCTGGGCAAGAAGATCCAGGCTGCGGAGATGAAGCTGGTCATGCTCTACGTGCTGGCCGTGCCGCTGGTCCTGCTCGGCTTCGCCGCCGCCTCGGTACTGCTGGGCTCCGCAGTGGCTTCACGGGCCAACCCTGGCCCCCACGGGCTGTCGGAGATCCTCTACGCGTTCGCCTCGGCGGCCAACAACAACGGCTCCGCCTTCGGCGGGCTCACCACCGCCACCCAGTGGTACGACACCACTCTCGGCGTGGCCATGCTCGTCGGGCGGTTCCTCCTCATCATCCCCGTCCTGGCCATCGCCGGGTCGATG
>NZ_DASSMH010000019.1:0-3759 GCF_035688975.1 Intrasporangium sp.
GCCGCCGGCAGGGCGGCCAGCGCAGCACCGTCGAGCAACAGCTTCGCCCCGCGCAGGCCGGCGCCGACGACGACCGGACCGGCGGCGGCAACCGCCGTGTCGACGAGCACGGGCCAGTCCCTCGGCAGGCCGACCGGGGTGATCCCCCCTTGCTCCATGCCGGTGAGCTCCTCGGCGCGGGCCTGGTCGGCGAAGGAGATCTTGCGCGCACCGAGGCGTCGGCGCACGACGTTGTTGATGTCCGCCCGGTCGGTGGCGAGCACCATCACGGCCGCGAGGGTGGTCACGTCGCCGCGACGCGCCTCGACGACGACGCAGTTGGCGGAGGCTTCCGGCGCGACGTCGTAGGCGGCGCAGAACGCGGCCGTGTCGGCGAGCTTGGGGTCGATCTCGGCCACCCGGGCGCCCATCTGGGCCGCCGCGTCGGCCACGAAGGGCGCCAGCAGCGCCGGGCGCTCAGCGACGGGCAGCCAGGTGAGGGTTCCTTCGGGCGACGGCATGGGGCCACCGTATGCCGCCGTCGCGGCTCAGTCGGGGACCAGCGCCGAGGCGAACGCGGCCGCGAACTCCCGCACGACGGTCGCCGCCGGCACGGCCCGGGCCTCGCGCCACCCGGTCCCCGCCCACAGCGCGAGCAGCTCGGGGCTGTCGGCGGCGGCCGATGCCCTGCGCAGGGCGGTCGTCACGTGGTGCACCTCGGGGTAGGCCGCGGGGGCGTGAGGGCCGTGGGCCCGCACGAAGTCCGTCTCGAGCGCCCGCGCCCACCGACCGGAGAAGGCCCGCGTCACGACCGTCTCCCGATGGGACGGGTCGCACAGCGCGTGCCGGTAGGCCCGGCCCGTGCCGGCCTCCGGGGTCAGCAGGAACGCCGTCCCGAGCTGGACGGCGTCGGCCCCGGCGATCCGCAGCTCCGCCGCCTGCTGGGGGGCGGCCACGCCACCCGCTGCGACGATCGGCACCTCGGTGCGTGAGCGGACCGCCCGCACGAGCTCGACGAGCTCGACGTCGGCGGGGTCCTTGCCCTCGTCAAGGGTGCCCCGGTGCCCGCCCGCCCCCGGGCCCTGGACGCACAGGGCGTCGACCCCCGCGGCGAGCGCGGCCTCGGCCTCCGGCACGTCGGTCACCGTGGCCATGGTTTCGATGCCGACCCGGCGCAGCTCCGCGAGCACCGCCCCGCCCGGCAGGCCGAACGTGAAGGACACGACGGGCACGCGCTCCCGCACGACGAGGTCGAGCTTGCGGTCCCAGTCGTCCGTGTCGCCGGGCCGTGGCTGCGGCAGCTCGACGCCCATCCGCTCGGCTTCGCCGGCGAGCATGGTCCGGTATGCCGCGACGGCCCGCTCCCGCTCGGCGCCCGCGAGCCCGTCCCGCGCGGCGGCATACGTGTTGGCGACCGCAGGGACGAAGAGGTTGACGCCGAACGGACGAGACGTCGTGGCCCAGACCTCCGCGATCTGCTCGGCGAGCGCGTTGACGGGCAGGTAACCCCCGGCGAGGAAGCCGAGGCCGCCTGCCTCCCCGACCGCGGCGACCAGCTCCGGAGTGCTCGGGCCGCCCGCCATCGGCGCCGCGATGACCCGGGAGTCGAGCGTGTTGATCACCATGAGCCGACGCTACTCCCGTCGCCAGCGGGTCACCGAGGTCGCGCGACGCGGCTTTCGTCCCACACCGGTTCGGTGGACTCGTAGACCCGCCCGTCCGCTCCGAAGACGAGGAAGCGGTCGAACCCCCTTGCGAACCACCGGTCGTGGGTCACGGCCACGACGGTCCCTTCGAACCGCTGCAGGCCCTCCTCGAGCGCCTCCGCCGACTGCAGGTCGAGGTTGTCCGTCGGCTCGTCGAGGAGCAGCATCGTGGCGCCGGACAGCTCGAGCAGGAGAATCTGGAAGCGCGCCTGCTGGCCGCCGGACAGGGACTCGAACCGCTGCTCGGCCGACCGGGCGAGCTCGTAGCGGTCGAGCGCGCGCGCGGCCTGCTCACGGGGGCGGCCCTCGCGGTGCTCGTCGCCGCGGTGCAGGATCTCGAGGAGTGTGCGGCCGACGAGCGAGAAGTGCTCGTGGGTCTGGGCGAACCACCCAGGGCGGACACGTGAGCCGAGCCGCACAAGGCCGGTGTGCGCGACCCGGTGCGGCACGACGTCACCCACCGGCCGGTGCTCCGGCTCGGGGTCCGTGCCGCCCGCGGCGAGGAGACGCAGGAAGTGCGACTTCCCGGAGCCGTTGGAGCCGAGGACCGCGACCCGCTCGCCGTACCAGACCTCGAGGTCGAAGGGTCGCATGAGCCCGGTCAGCTCGAGCCGCTCAGCCACGACGGCCCGCTTGGCGGTGCGGCCGCCTGCGAGGCGCATCGTGACCGTCTGCTGCATGGGCGTCGCCTCAGGTGGGCCGGCCGCGACGAACCTGGCGAGCCGGGTCTGCGCCGCCTGGTAGCGCGACGCCATCCCGTCGTTGTAGGCCGCCTTCTGCTTGTAGAGCAGCACGAGCGCCTTGAGCTTGGCGTGCTCCTCGTCCCACCGGCGGCGCAGCTCCTCCAGCCGGGAGTTGCGGTCCTCGCGGGCCGCGGCATACGTCTGGAACCGGCCGGGGTGGACCCACAGGGTCGCGCCCGCCGCCCCGGGCTCGAGGGTGGCGACGCGCGTCGCCACCCGGTCGAGCAGCTCCCGGTCGTGGCTGATGAACAGGACCGTCTTGCTCGACGCGACGAGCGCCTCCTCGAGCCAGCGCTTCGCCGGCACGTCGAGGTAGTTGTCCGGCTCGTCGAGCAAGAGGACCTCGTCGGGACCGCGGAGCAGCGCCTCGAGGGCGAGTCGCTTCTGCTCTCCGCCGGACAGGCTCGTGACGGCGCGCCATTGGGCCCGCTCGTAGGGCACGCCCAGTGCCGCCACCGTGCACCGGTCCCAAAGCGTCTCCTGCTCATAGCCGCCCGCCTCGCCCCACTCGACGAGCGCATGTGCGTAAGCCAATTGGTCGGCCTCCGCGTCGCGCTCCATCATGAGCAGCTCGGTGCGGTCGATCTCGCCTGCTGCCAGTCGAATTCGTGGCGACGCGACCGACACCAGCAGGTCCCGCACCGTGGAGTCGTCGCGCACCCGGCCGATGAACTGGCGCATGACGCCGAGCCCACCGGACCGCGAGACGACGCCCTCGTGTGCCGGCAGGTCACCGGCGATGATGCGGGTCAGAGTCGTCTTGCCGGTGCCGTTGGGGCCGACGAGGGCCACCTTGGCCCCCTCCCCCACCCGGAGCGACACGTCGTGCAGGAGCGGTCGCCCGTCCGGGAGGGAGAAGGAGACCGAGCTGACATCCACGTGGCCCACGAGAACCAAGCCTCACGTATGCCGCGGACCTTGTCACGCGGGTTGTTCCGACTGGCCGGTGGCGTCAGCCGATCACGCGACGCGCCCTCGCCTGCTCCGCCCTGACGGCGAGCTCGGCGTCCGGAGGATAGACGACCGCCTCGAGGCTGAGCCCGTGCGCCGGCATGACCAGCACCTCCGACGCCCGGACGGCTCGTCGTTGGAGGGTCGCCGGCCACTCGACGTCGCGACGCCCCTCTCCGACCGCGACCGCCGCCCCCACGAGCGAGCGCACCATGGAGTGGCAGAAGGCGTCGGCCCGCACCGTGGCGGCGACCACTCCGTCGTCGAGCCGAGCCCACGAGAACTCGAGCAGGGTCCGCACGCTCGTCGCCCCCTCCCGCCGCTTGCAGAACGCCGCGAAGTCTTTGAGCCCCAAGAGCGCTCGCGACGCCTCCTCCATG
>NZ_DASSMH010000020.1:0-35838 GCF_035688975.1 Intrasporangium sp.
ATGGTCAGGGTGGACTGGCGCCACCAGGCCGCGAACGGCTCCCCGGTCCGCGCGACGGCGCCGACCGCGCCGCGCAGTGACGTCGCCCAGAACCCGTCGCCGTAGGCCATCACCACCACCATGGGCAGGACCGTGAGCCACGGGACGGCCAGCCCGGCCTGCCCGGGCACCGGCTGAACCCGCTGGAGAGCCTGGGTGTCGACACTGACGCTGCTGGACATGACGATCTGCCTCATCTCTGCCCCGGAAGGTGTCTGTGCTGCTGGGTGTCTGGAGTGTGGATGTCTGGAGTGTGGATGTCTGGAGTGTGGATGCCTGGAGTGCCGTGGGGAGTGCGGCCCCTCTGGGGGCGATCCCGGCCGCGTGCCGCGCCGGCCAGGACGGGCCGACACGGCACATCGGGCGTCGGAGCTACGGGACGATCTCCCAGCCGAACATCATCGCGTGGTCCTCGTGAGCGAGGTTGTGGCAGTGCGCCACGTAGTGCCCGGTGAAGTCACGGAACCCTCGGTAGACGATCACCGACTCGCTGGGGTCGAGCGCCACGAGGTCCTCGCGCGAGCGGTCGTCCGGGTGCGACGGATCCCCGCCCGTCACGTTCCTGCCGTTGCGCATGACGGTGCGGTGCTCCTCCATGTGCAGGTGGAAGGGGTGCACCCATCCACCGCCGCCGTTGCGGATCTCCCAGAGGTTGAAGCTGTTCTTCTTCTGCTGGGCGAGCGGCGTCGCCCCGGCCGGGTTCTTCAGGCTCGTCCCGTTGGTGGTGGGGTCGAAGGGCCGCCCGTTGATGAGCCACTCGACCTCGCCTCCGCCGCTGCCGCGCTCGACCTCGAAGATGAGCCGGTTGTCGAGCAGGCTCTGCCAGTTGCTCGGCAGGGGCGGCAGGGGCCGCATGGCGGTGGGGATCCGGCTGTTGTCGGGTGCGCTGTCGCCGATGACGAACTTGAGGACCGGCACCTTGTAGTTGGGGTCGGGAGAGAACCGGGACGAGTTGGTCCACATGCGTCCGTTGGGCATCTTCAGGACGTCGGTGAGGTAGATGACGTCGCCCTTGGTGGTCGGCGTGCCGTCCTGGTACTTCGTGAAGTCGATGATGACCTCGCGCCGCTTGGCCGGCCAGAGCTCGAACGAGTCCCGCTTGATCGGCCAGGGGAGCAGGCCGCCGTCTGAGGCGATCTGCGTGAAGCGCATGCACTGCTGGCCGTCTGGGATGCGGTACTGCCCTTCGAGCTCGTCCCCCTGGTAGCCCAGCGACGCCGCCGACTGGGGACCCTTCGTCGAGCTCATGAGCTTGAACTCGTAGATGCGGGCGATGGACGCGTCGAGGAAGCGGAAGCGGTACTTGCGCCGCTTGACCTCCATGACCGGGTATGCCGTGCCGTTGACCGTGAAGATGTCCCCGACGAAGCCGTGGTTGGGGAAGTGCTTGAAGAAGGTCTTGCCCCACCACTCGGGGTGGGCCGCGGGGTTCTTCGCGGCCGGGAACTCCCCCAGCCCGTCGTGCATGTCCTTGTGCGTCGTGACGCCGTCGTCCAGCCGGCAGTCGTAGAACGCCAGCGGCACGTCGTAGTCGACGTCGAAGGACCCGTCCGCGTGGTTGGTGCGCACCCCCGGCAACCGGTAGCCCCGGGTCTCGTCGCCCATGTCGAGGCCGTTCTTCGGGTCGTAGATGGGGTAGAGCCCGACCATGCCCTTGTAGACGTTGGACCCGGTGTGGTCCATACGGTGGTCGTGGAACCAGAAGAAGCTCTGCTTCTCGCGGTCGTCACCGCCTGCGGGCCAGTTGAGGTAGAGGTTGTCGCAGAAGGTCCCCGGTCCGTACCCCAGGCTCTTGGGCCCGTAGTTCATGCAGTAGTGGGGGTTGCCGTCGCTCTCGGGTGCCGTGTGTCCGTTGTGCAGGTGCGTGAGGAAGGACCAGTCGGGCGCGCCGAAGTCCTGGCGGTCGAGTCCCAGCACGTTGTCGTGCAGGTGGTTCTCGAAGCGGACCAGCACCGGCTTGCCGTACTCCGCGTTGATCCGGGGCCCGGGGAAGGTGCCGTTGAAGCCGTAGATGGTGCTCGCCGGCAGCGTCCGGACCGTACCCGGCGCATAGGTCTGGCCGGACGCGTCGAAGGAGACCGCCGGCTTGCCGGCCGCGTCGATGGGCAGGACCTGCGAGCTGGTGAAGGAGTGGGCGGCCACCCGCAGGTCGATCTTGTAGACGATGGGGTCGGGGTAGCTGATGCTGCTGGGCCAGATCTGGTGGCGCTCGTTGCCCAGTGAGTTCTGCTGACCGTCTCCGGGGCCGGGCGGCTTGGACCAGAAGCTGTACTGAAGCTTGGGGACCGGGGCGAGTGCCCTGGGGATGGGAAGCGCGTCCGAGAACGGCGACAGGATGAGCGGGCTCGTCGGGAACGCCTCGACGTAGAACAGCAGGTCGCCGAGGCTCATCGACGTCGCGGCGAAGGCGCCGTCGGCCGAGAGCAGGCCCTTCTCCTCCAGATACGGCAGCCCTATCCCGCGGGCGCCGGTCAGCGCGGCACCGAGCCCGCCGACCGCCCCCACCCGCAACATCGTGCGCCGGGAGACCCCGCCGCCGCTTCCCGCCTTGTCGTCACGTGCGTACATGAGGAACCCCCTTGCTCGGTGGCCAGGCCCGGCCACCCGATCAGCGTCGCAGCGCGAGGTTGGGGTCTCCTTGGGACCAGCCCGCCCCCGAAACGCGGGCCGCCGCGCGACCGGCTACCAAATCGTGTCCTTCGCCGCCGTCGGGTTTCGCCCAATCCCATCCGGGCGAATCCCGGTGCGTGGCACGCTGAAGTCCGTGGTCTGCACTCGGCTGGGGAGGCCTTCCGGGTCGGGCTCACACCGGGCAGAAAGGCATGGACGCCACACACCCACCTGACAAGTGCAAAGGAATGGACATGGACTCGGATGTCGCCGACCGAACCCGTCCCCCGGCACCATGGTCGCTCCGTCTGCTCGACGGCTGGCGGCTGGATCACCTTGGAGCAGCCGCTCTCGTCTCCCAGAGGGAGCAGCGGGTGCTCAGCCTGCTCGCGATGCGGGGAGAGCGCACGCGCTCCTACGTCGCCGGCGCTCTCTGGCCCGAGAGCTCCGAGGCTCGGGCACAAGGGAACCTCCGCGCCTCGGTCTGGCATCTCCAGCACCTCACCGACGGAGTCGTCGAGGTCAACGGAACGATGCGGCTGTCAGCCAGTGTCGAGGTGGACCTGCATGCCCTCCGAGCCGTGATCCGAGACCTCGCCGCGCCCACCACGGCCGTCGACGTCGGGCACGCCCTCGGGCTGTTGTGCTACGACGACCTCCTGCCCGGCTGGAGCGACGAGTGGGTGGAGGAGGAGCGTGCCCTGCTGCACCCGCCCCGGATGCGCAGTCTCGAGGATCTGACCGAGCGCCTGCTCGATCGCCACGACCTCGCCGGCGCCCTCGACGCAGCGATGCGGGCGGTGCGGATCGACCCGCTCCGGGAGCGCGCGCAGCGCGCCCTCATCCGGGTGCACCTCGAGGACGGCAACAACGTTGAGGCGATGCGCGTCTACCACGCCTTCCGCCACACCCTCTACCGCGAGCTCGGGGTGACGGTGTCCGATCAGCTCCTCGACCTCGTCCGCCCGCTTCAGGCGTGCTCTGCGACGAATCCCCTGATGGGACAGAGCCGCTGAGCCCGCGGTGGCTCAACCGGTCACCGAAGATCACTGCGACAGTGAGGAACCCGTGGCGGGCGCGGGAGGCGTCGTTGGCTCCGGCGCGGTCATGGGTCGTGCGAAACGCAGGTAGAGCGACGGCACCACGAAGAGGTTGAGCAGGGTCGCCGAGATCAGGCCACCGAGGATCACGATCGCCATCGGGTGCTCGATCTCCTGGCCGGGGACGGAGCCGGCCGCGATGAGCGGGATGAGCGCGAGGCCCGTCGTCAGCACCGTCATGAGGATCGGCACCAGCCGCTCCCTGGCGCCCTGGACGACGAGGCCCGGGCCGAAGGGCACCCCCTCGAAGCGTTCGAGGTGCTGGTAGTGGCTGATGAGCATGATGCCGTTGCGAGCCACGATGCCGAGCACGGTGAAGAAGCCGACCAAGGAGCCCAGCGAGATGACTCGCCCGGTGAGCATGGCGGCGACGACGCCACCGACGAGGGCGATCGGCAAGGTCAGGAACGACAGCGTCGCGAGGCGCCAGCTGCCGAACGAGGCCTGCAGGAGCAGGAAGATGCCCAGCGCGGCGGCACCGGCGAAGATGTTGAGCCGGGTTGTCGCGGCTTGCCGCTCGGTGAACTCCCCCAGCATCTCGGAGTAGGTCTCCGACGGCCAGCGCACCTCCTGCGCGAGCCGGGTCTCGAGGTCCGCCACGACGGAGCCGAGGTCCCGGCTGCCGTCGATGTTCGCCCCGACGTCGATGCTCCTCGAGAGGTCGTCGTGGTGGATGACGTTGGGCACCGGGACGACTTCGACGTCGGCGACCTCGCGCAGCCTGACCCGCCCACCGCGGGGTGTGTCGATGAGCAGGTTCTGCACGTCGGTGAGGTTGCGCCGCGTCTGCGGGGTGCTCCACACCTGGACGTCGTGGGCCTTCCCGCCGGCGAAGATGTCTCCCGCCTCCTCTCCGGCGAGCAGCTGCGACGCGGCGCGCCGCACGTCGCCGGGCTTCAACCCGTGCCCCTCGGCCGCGGCCAGGTTGACGGTCACCCGCACCTGCGGGATGTCCTCCTGGGTCTCGACATGGTTCTCGATGACCCCCGGGATGCCGCCGAGCACCTCGTTGACCTCAGCCGCCTGCTCGCGCAGGACCTTGAGGTCCGGCCCGTAGATGCGGATGGTGATGGCCTCGCTCGAGCCGGTCAGCACCTCACGGATGCGCTCCTTGAGGTAGGTGAGGACGTCGCGGCGCAGACCCGGGTAGCCGTCCACCACCTCGCGGATGCGGTCCAGCGTCGTGTCGTAGTCGACGCTCGGGTCGACGCTGATCCAGTTCTCGCCGAAGTCGATTCCCACCACCTCGTCCATGAGCAGGGCCTGGCCGATGTGCGAGCCGGCGTTGCGCACACCGGGGATGGTCAGCAGCTCCTCGTTGGCCTTGCGGGAGATCCGGTACATCTCCGGCTGCCCGGTGCCGGGCTTCGACACCCAGTGCATGAGGAAGTCGCGCTCCTTGAAGGAGGGCAGGAGCGAGGAGCCGAGGAAGGGCAGGGCGAACACACCCGCGGCAGTGACGACGGCCACGACGGCATACACCTTGCGCGGGCGCCGGACGATGCGAGCCAGCACCGCCTGGTACCCGCGCTGCAGGGGAGGGACGACGGGCGACCGGCGCTGCATGAGCGAGGTGGGTTTGCGGAAGAGGATGAGGCTCATCGCCGGGGTGACCGTGAGGGCGACGAGCATCGAGGCACCGAGGGCGAGGGCGTACGCGGTCGCGAGCGGCCGGAAGAACGACCCCGACAGCCCCTCCAGCATGAAGATCGGGGCGATGGCGACGATCTCGATGAGGGTGGCGTAGACGATCGCGCTGCGCACCTCGAGCGACGCCTCCAGGATGACCTTCGCCGTCCGTGCCCCGGTGCCCGCCGCCCGGTGCTGCCGAAGGCGCCTCACGACGTTCTCGACGCCGATGATGGCGTCGTCGACGATGTCCCCGAGGGCGATCACCATCCCGGCGAGGATCATCGTGTTGATGGTGGTGCCGGTGGCATGGAGCACCAGCCCCGCGGCGACGAGGGACAGGGGGATCGCGACGACGCTGATGACGGCGGTGCGCCAGTCGTAGAGGAACAGGCACAGCATGAGGACCATGAGCAGGGCGCCGAGCCACATGGCCGAGGAGAGGTTGCTGATCGACTCCTCGATGAAGGTCGCCGGCCGGAAGATCGAGGGGTCGACCTGCATGCCCTTGAGGCCCGGGGTGAGCTCCGCGAGCGCCTGGTCCACGCCCCGGGTGACGTCGAGCGTGTTGGCCCAGGGCAGCTTCTCGACGATGAGCATGAGGCCGGGCCCGTCGTTGACGACGGCGTCGCCCACGAGGGGCTGGTGGTCCCGTTTGAGGTCCGCCACCTGGTCGAGCGTGATCGTCTTGCCGCTCCGCGTCGTGACGGGCAGCTTCGCGAGGTCCGGCGCCTCGGTGAACGGCAGGACGTACTGCACCCCGACGCGGTTGCGGGGCCCGTCGATGAAGCCTCCGCGCCCGATGTAGTTGCCCTCGCTGTACTGGATGAGGCCGGAGTCGAGAGCGTCGGCGGTGACGGTGAGGACCTCCTCCTGGGTCACGTCGTGCTTGGTGAGCCGCTCCGGGTCGACCTGGACCTGGAGCATCTCCAGCCGCTCCCCCCAGATGGGCACGTTCGCCACCCCGGGCACCTTGAGCAGCCGCGTGCGGATCGTCCAGTAGGCCGCCATGGACATGTCGATGAGGTCGACGGTCGAGTCGACGGAGCTCAGCCCGATCTTCAGCACGCGTGAGGTCGCCGACAGGGGCTGGATCATGAAGGGCGGGCTGGCCCACGTCGGCAGGCCGGGCGTGACGAGGGCGATGCGTTCGGCCACGTGCTGCCGGGCGGTGAGCAGATCGGTGCCCGGCGTGAAGATCATCTCGATGGAGCTCAGCTGCTCGACCGACTTCGAGCGGATCGTGTCGAGTCCCGGGACGCCGTTGAGCGTCATCTCGAGCGGGACCGTGACGAGTGACTCCACCTCGGAGGCGGACAGGCCGAGGGCGGGCGTCTGCACCTCGACCTTGGGCGGTGCGAACTCGGGGAAGACGTCGACCTGGGTGGCGCGCAGCTGCTGCACGCCGAAGACCATGAGGGCGGCCGACGCCGCCACGACGAGGAACCGGAACCTCAGGCTCGACCCGACCATCCAACGAAGCATCGCCCGCCCCTTCCTCCGTCGGCTCTCAGTCGTCCATGCCGGTCTCGGCGCCCCAGAGCTCTGGCACGCCGACGGTGACGATCTCGGTCCCGGCCTTCGGACCCTTGGAGGCGAAGGTCGTCAGCCCCTCCTCGGCGGCCACGCCGATGGCCTGGCGGACGTAGGACCGGGGCTCCGGGCGCGTGTAGACCCAGCGCGTGCCCTTGGTGTCCAGGAACACGGCGGCGAGGGGGATCTGCAGCAGCTGGCCCCTCGTCGACACCTTGACCGTCTCGATACCGAGCCGGCGCTCGGCATCGGCCGTGAGCCGGATCCTCGCGACCTCGGCGCCGTCGGAGTTGCGCACCTTGGCGATCGACATGGGGCTGATGCTCGGGTGCTCCTCCTGGGCCGCCGTGGCGCACGCGGAGAGGCCGAGGGCGGCCACGGCCACCGAGGTGGCGGCGCGGCGAGGCCTCATGGCCGCTGCTCCCGCCGTGCGCTCTCGACCTCGAAGTCGAGCAGGGCGAGCTCGTCGAACTCGTCGGCCGAGGTGTCCCGGTCCGCGACGTAGCCGAAGCGCAGGTATGCCGCCGGCAGGACGACGAGGAGCACGACGGCCGTGCTGACGAGTCCGCCGAGGACGGCGACGGCCATGGGGCCGACGACCTCCAGCCCGGCGGAGCGACCCGAGAGGGCCAGCGGCGTGAACAGGGCCGCGGCGGCCACCAGCGTGGCCAGGACCGGCGCGATGCGCTCCGAGGTGCCTCTCGTCACGAGCGCGGCGCCGAAGGGCTCGCCGTCGCGCTCGAGCTGCTGGTAGCGCCGGACCAGCAGGACGAGGCCGCGGGCCGCGAGGAGCAGGACGCCCACGAGTCCGGCGAGGGAGCCGAGCGAGACGACCGCCCCGCTCAGCAGGATGGCAGCGGCCCCGCCGGCGAGGGCCAGGGCGAGCAGGAGGAATCCCACGGCCGCGAGCCTCCAGCTGACGAAGGCGGCCTGCAGCAGCAGGAAGATGCCGACGGCCACGGCGACCGCGATGACGATCACCCGCAACCGCTCGGCCTGCGCGTCCGCGACGTTGGCGAGGACCTCGGCGTGGTGCTCGAAGGGGAAGCTCACGCGGGCGATGGCCGCCTCCACGTCGCCCGTGACGTCGGCGAGCGGGCGCCCGGTCACGCCGGCCACGACGTCGAGATACGTGCTCGCGCCCTGGTGGCGGATGACGGTGGGCCGAGGGACCGTCTGCACGGTGGCGACGTCCCCGAGGCGGACCTGGTCGCCGCCGTTCGGGGCGTCGATGAGGATCCTGCTCACGTCACCGGGGGTCTGCCGGATGCCCGGGGCGCCCCACACGACGACGTCGAAGACCTTCTGGGCGTCGAACAGGTTGCCGACCATGAGCCCGGAGAGGAGCGTGGCCGAGGTGCGGCGCACGTCGCCGGGCTTGATGCCCACCTTCTGCGCCCGGGCGACGTCCGCGGTGACCTCGATGGTGGGCTCGTCGGCCGTCGTCTCGACCCTGGCGCCCTGCACGCCGCCGATGCCCGAGATGGCGCCACGGATCTCCTCGGCCTTGGCCTGCAGGACCTCGGGGTCCTCGCCGTAGACCCGCACGGCCAGCCCGTCGCCGGACTCCCCGAGGATCTCGGTGACCCGCTGCGCCGAGTACGTGCGCACGTTGGTCTTGACGGCGGGCAGCGAGCCGGCGACGGCCTTGATGGCCGCGACGGTCGCGTCGTAGTCGGCGGCCTCGTCGAGGTTGACCCACACCTCCGCCGAGTTGACGTTGACGACCTGGTCGGACGTCACGGCGCGGCCGACGTGGGCCCCGACCTGGTCAACACCGGCGACCGCGCCCAGCGCGGTGACCGCCTGGGCGGTGACCTCGTCCATGCGGGTCAGCGACGTGCCGGGGGGTGCGGTCAGCTCGACCTGCAGGTCACGCTCGAGCAGCTGTGGGCGGTGGTTCTGGTCGAGGAACGGGATCGCCACCAGCCCCACGACGGCCAGGATCCCGACGGCGAGCACGGCCGCGACACGCCGGCCGACCAGGGTCTCGGAGGCCCCGCTGTAGGCCCGGCGCACCCACCGCACCAGTGGTCCGTCGTTGCGGTCTGACCCGGCGCCGGCGAGGAGCAGCATGCTGAGGGCGGAGACCACGATCAGGGCCACGACGATCGACGCGACGACGGCGAGCAGGTAGGCGAGCGCGACGGACGGCAGGAACGCCCCGGCCTCGGCCGGCAGGAAGAAGGCCGGGATGGTCGCCGCGGCCACGATGAGGGTCGCGTAGAGGACCGGCGCACGCATGTCGAGGGCGGCGTCGGTGAGCGCGCGCCAGACCGGGACCCCGTGGCCGGTGGCATGGTGCTCGCGCAGCCGTCGTGCGATGTGGTCGACGCTGATGATCGCGTCGTCGACGATCGCGAGCAGCCCGAGCACGAGGCCGGCCAGGACCATGCCGTTGACGGTCGTGCCGGTGCGGGAGAGCACCAGCCACGCCGTGGCCGCCGAGACGAGCACCGCCACCGTGGCGACCAGGGCGGTGCGCCACGACCAGAGGAAGAGCGCGATGACGAGCAGGGCGAGCAGCCCTCCGACGGCGAGAGCGCGGCCCAGGTTGGCCATCGAGCTCTCCACGAAGGCGGCCGGGCGGTGGATGGAGGTGTCGATCTTGATGCCGGTGAGGCCGGGAGCCATCGTCGCGAGCGCCGACTCGATGCCCTTGGCCACGGCCGGCATGTTGACCCCCGGGAACTTCTCGACCACGAGGAGGATGCAGTCGCCGTCGCTGCACAGGGCGTCACCGATGAGCGGCTGGTGCCCCTCGACGACCTGGCTCACGTCGCCGAGGGTCAGCGGCCGGCCGCCCGGCTGCGGAGCAGGTGCCCCCTCCGCCTCGATCGGCACCTTGGCGAGGGCCTCCGGCGTCTTGATCGCCTGCTCGTGGAAGACGTGGTAGCGCTGGTTCGGCGTGTCGATGAACCCCCCGGTGCCCGGGGACGAGGCCTCGAGGAAGCCGAGGTTGGAGACCTCGAGCGCGTTGCCCGTCGTGCGGATGACGTCCTTGAGCGCGACGCCCTTGGCATGGAGGTGGGCCGGGTCCACGAGGACCTGCAGCTGTCGGTCGCGAAAGCCCCAGATCGCGACGTTGGCGACCCCGTCGACACCCATGAGGCGGGGGACGATCTGCCACCGGGCGAGCACGGACATCTCGATCGGGCTCAGCGAGTCGGAGGACAGCTTGACCATGCCCACCCGGGCGGTGGACGACAGCGGCTGGATCATCTGCGGCAGCTTGGCCACCTGGGGCAGGCCGGCGACGCCGACGGCCTGGGTCAGCCGCTCGGCCACCACCTGGCGCGCGTCGAGCACGTCCGTGCCAGGCTCGAAGGTCATGACGACGGAGGACAGGCCCGGCATCGACACGGACTCGATCTTGTCCAGGAAGGCGATCCCGATGAGCAGGTCCTGCTCGAGTGGGACGGTGATGAACTGCTCGACCTCCTCCGCCGACAGGCCGAGCGCCTCCGTCTGCACCTCCACCGTGGGCCGGCTGAACTCCGGGAGCAGGTCCGTGCGGGCGCTGCCCAGCTGCGACACGCCGAGGATGACGACCCCTGCTGCCAGGACGATGACCAGACGGCGGAACTTGATGCTCGAGCCGATGATCCACCGCATCATCTCGATCGACCTCCCCTAGCGCCGGCCCTCGCCGGGCGTGTGGGAGGAGGCAACCACGGGCGCGGTTATCGCCCCATGACCGGTGCGTTACCCGCGCGCGACGAGGGCCCGGCGAGGGGAGCCTGGCGGACGCCGCGGCGGCATACGGACTGGGCGCCCGAAGGCTCGGATCAGAAGCCCAGGCGCTGCAGCTGCTTGGGGTCGCGCTGCCAGTCCTTGGCCACCTTGACGTGCAGGTCGAGGTGGACCCGCTGGCCGAGCAGCGCCTCGATGCTGCGCCGGGCGTTGGTGCCGACCTCCCGCAGCCGGCTGCCGCCTCGGCCGATGACGATGGCCTTCTGGCTGGGGCGCTCGACGAAGACGTTGACCCGCACGTCGAGCAGCGGGTTGTCGGCCGGCCGGTCCTCACGCGGCAGCATCTCCTCGACAACGACGGCGAGGCTGTGCGGCAGCTCGTCGCGGACGCCCTCGAGGGCCGCCTCGCGGACGAGCTCGGCGATCATGACGGACTCCGGCTCGTCGGTCAGCACCCCGTCGGGGTAGAGCTGGGGCGAGAGGGGCAGCTGCGCCGCGAGCAGGTCGCGGACCCGCTCGACCTGCTCACCGGACGTCGCCGAGCACGGCACGATCGCCTCCCAGTCGCCGAGCCGGTCGATGGCCACGAGGTGCTCGGCGAGCCGGTCCCGGTCGACGAGGTCGATCTTCGTCGCGATGGCGACGACCGGGCGCCGGCGCACGGTGCGCAGCTCGAGGAGCTCGGCCGCGATGAAGGCGTCCCCCGGGCCGATCCGCTGGTCGGCGGGCAGGCAGAAGCCGACGACGTCGACCTCGAGCAGCGTCTGGCGCACGAGGTCGTTGAGCCGCTCGCCGAGCAGGGTGCGCGGCTTGTGCAGGCCGGGGGTGTCGACGAGGACGAGCTGCGCGGTCTCGGTGGTCGCCACGCCGCGGATGGTGTGCCGCGTCGTCTGCGGCTTCGACGACGTGATGGCGACCTTGCGTCCGACGAGGGCGTTGGTGAGCGTCGACTTGCCCGCGTTGGGCCGCCCCACGAGAGAGGCGAACCCGGCTCGGTATGCCGGCGAGCGGGGCCCCATCCCGCCCGGGGCCCGGCCCGGTTCTGCAGTGCGGTCAGTGCTCATGGACGCCCTCTCGCTCGTGCTCGAGCTCGGCCCGCTCCTCGGGCGCGATGCGGTGCACCAGGACCGAGGCCACGCGGTGCCGACGCCCCGCCATCCGCTCCGCCGTCAGGGACAGGCCGGCCACTGAGGCCTGTGACCCGGCGATGGGGACGCGGCCGATCGCCTTGGTCAGCAGCCCGCCGACCGTGTCGACGTCCTCCTCGTCGATGCTCACGTCGAACAGCTCCGCGAGGTCGTCGATGTCCATGGAGGCCGGCACGCGCAGCGTCCCGCCGCCGAGGTCCTCGACCCCGGGGGCCTCGCGGTCGTGCTCGTCGGCGATCTCGCCGACGATCTCCTCGAGGATGTCCTCGATGGTGACGAGGCCGGCGGTGCCGCCGTACTCGTCGACGACGATGGCGAAGTGGTTCTGGTCGCGCTGCATCTCGCGGAGCAGGTCGTCCACCGGCTTGCTCTCCGGCACGAAGTGCATGGGCCGCATGACCTCGGTGGCCGGGTGCCGGGCGTCCTCAGGCGCGGCGGTGAGGCGCCGCGCGACGTCCTTGAAGTAGAGCAGCCCGAGGACGTCGTCGGAGTCCTCGCCCACGACGGGGATCCGGGAGAAGCCCGAGCGGAGGAAGAGCGACATGGCGCTGCGCAGCGACTTGTCGGCGTCGATCGTGACCATGTCCGTGCGCGGCACCATGACCGCGCGAGCCACCGTGTCCCCGAGCTCGAAGACGGAGTGGATCATGTCCCGCTCGTCCTCCTCGATGACGGCCGACTCCCCCGCGATGTCGAGCAGGTCGCGCAGCTCGGCCTCCGTCTGGAAGGGCCCGTCGGCATACCCCTTGCCCGGGGTGACGGCGTTGCCGAGCGCGACGAGGACCTTCGCCACCGGGCCGAGCACCGTGCGCAGCCCGACCGCGAACGGGGCGCTCCACAGCGCCACGGCGTCGTAGTTCTGGCGCCCGAGGGTGCGTGGCGACACGCCGACGACGACGAAGGAGACGACCGCCATGATGGCGATGCTGATCCACAGCGCCGCGCTGAGCGACGGCGCCAGCCCGGCGACGGCGAGCGTCACGAGCACCGCGGTGGCGGCCTCCGCGGCGACGCGCAGGAACGCGATGACGGCGAGGTATGCCGACGGGTCGGCGACGACGGTCAGCAGCGACCTCGACCCCGACCGTCCCTCGTCGAAGAGCTCCTGGGCCCGGACCCGGGACATGCGAAAGAGCGCGGCCTCGGCGGCGGCCAGCAGGAACGCGACGACGACGCTGACGACCGCCGGGATGACGAGTGCGGGAAGCATGCGAGCCTCAGCCGGCCGGGCGGTTGCGGGTGGCGAGGAAGGTGAGCAGCAGCTGGCGCTGCAGCTCGAACATCTCCCGTTCCTCGTCCGGCTCGGCGTGGTCGTAGCCGAGCAGGTGCAGGATGCCGTGCGTCGTGAGGAGCAGCAGCTCCTCGATGGGCGCGTGCCCGGCCTCCGCCGCCTGCCGGGCGGCGACCGACGGGCACAGGACGACGTCACCCAGCGCGCCCTCCTCCGGGTCGACCCCCTCGGTGCCCGGCCGCAGCTCGTCCATGGGGAAGGACATGACGTCGGTCGGCCCCGGCAGGTCCATCCACTGGACGTGCAGGACCTCCATGGCCGGCTCGTCGACGAGCGTGATGCACAGGTCGGCCTCCGGGTGCACCCGCATCTGCTCGAGGACGTAGCGGGCGCAGCCGAGCAGCTCCAGCTCGTCGACGTCGTGCTCGCTCTCGTTGAGCACGTCGATGCTCATCGGGGCAGGTCCGGTCGGGGCGCGGACTTGACCGCCTTGATGGCCTTGCCGCGCCGCGCGGAGCGGGCGTCCTCACGGTCGTAGGCGTCGACGATGGCGCTGACGAGGTGGTGCCGGACCACGTCGAGGCTGGTCAGCTCGGCGAAGTGGACGTCCTCGATGCCCTCGAGGATGCTGCGGACGACGCGCAGTCCCGAGCGGGTCCCGCCCGGAAGGTCCACCTGGGTGATGTCGCCGGTGACGACCATCTTGGAGCCGAAGCCGAGGCGGGTGAGGAACATCTTCATCTGCTCGCTCGAGGTGTTCTGCGCCTCGTCGAGGATGATGAACGCGTCGTTGAGGGTCCGGCCGCGCATGTACGCCAGGGGCGCGACCTCGATGGTGCCCGAGGCCATCAGCCGGGGGATCGTCTCCGGGGCGACCATGTCGTGCAGCGCGTCGTAGAGCGGCCGCAGGTAGGGGTCGATCTTGTCGTTGAGGCTGCCGGGCAGGAAGCCCAGCCGCTCGCCCGCCTCGACGGCCGGGCGGGTGAGGATGATCCGGTTGACCTGCTTGGCCTGCAGCGCCGCGACCGCCTTGGCCATGGCGAGGTAGGTCTTGCCCGTGCCGGCCGGACCGATGCCGAAGACGACGGTGTGCTGGTCGATCGCGTCGACGTAACGCTTCTGGTTGAGCGTCTTGGGGCGGATCGTGCGGCCCCGGTTGCTCACGATGTTCATCGTCAGCACGTCGGCGGGGCGCTCGGCCGTCTGCGATCGCAGCATCGAGATCGAGCGCTCGACGGCATCCCGGTTGAGGGGCTGCCCGGCCGCGACGATGGTGAGCAGCTCGTCGATGAGGCTGTCGATGATCTCGAGCTCCTCGGCGGGCCCGGTGAAGGTCATCGCGTTGCCCCGCACGTGGGTGTCCACCTTGGGGAACTGGCGCTCCATCGTGCGCAGCAGCTCGTCGCGGGGGCCGAGGAGCGTCACCATCTCGATCGGCGGCGGCAGCTCGCGGGTGAGGACGGGCTCACTCTGGGCGGCGGGGGTCATCGAGTCGGCATCGTTCATGTTGCCCCCAGTCTACGAGGCTCAGCGTTCGGGCAGCCGCTTGCCGCCGAGCACGTGCAGGTGCGCGTGGAAGATGGTCTGGCCGGCGCCGCTGCCGGTGTTGGCCACGATCCGGTGGTCCGTGGCGATGCCCTCCTGCCGCGCGACCTCGGCGATGAGGGCGAAGGCGTCGGCGAGGTCCTCAGTGGAGCTGCTCGCGAGCGCCCCGACGTCGGGCTCGTGCCGCTTGGGCACGACGAGGACGTGGACGGGGGCTGCCGGGTTGATGTCGCGGATCGCGATGGAGCGCTCGCTCTCGGCCACGCGGGCGGCGGGCACCTCGCCCGCCACGATCCTGCAGAAGAGGCAGTCGGTTGTCATGCGGCAACCATAGGCAGGGCGTCCGCGGGCCGACGACGCGGCGGCCGCGTCAACCGGAGGCGGCCGAGGCGCGTCAACCCACCGTGAGAACGTTGGGCATGACCTCCCCCGAGCGCCGGGTGGGCGACGAGGTGCCGGGCCCGGCATACGGGCCCACGACGCCGCGCGCCGGCCTGCCGCACGAGGCGGACGAGGCGGTGACCGAGCTGTATGCCGCGCACTGGCACCGGCTCGTGCGGCTCGCCTGGCTGCTGCTGCGTGACCAGGCGGCGGCGGAGGACGCGGTCCAGGACGCCTTCGTGGCCACGCACCGCAACTGGGCCTCGATCCGCGACTCGGGCCGGGTCGTCGGCTACCTGCAGACCGCGGTCGTCAACCGGTGCCGCTCGGTGCAGCGCCACCATGTCGTCGTGGAGCGGGAGGCGGCCCGCGAGGCCGGGAGCCCGGACACGCTAGGCCGCGGCACCGCGAGCAGCGCCGAGGCCGTGGTCCTCGCCGGCGCCGAGCGCCGCTCGATGATGGCGGCCCTCGACGCCCTGTCGGGCCGGCAGCGCGAGGTGCTCGTGCTGCGCTACTACCTCGACCTGTCCGAGGCCCAGATCGCCTCGGCCCTCGACATCTCGGCCGGCTCGGTCAAGGCGCACGCCTCCCGTGGCCTCTCCGCACTCCGACGGACCCTGGAGCAGTCATGACACCTCGGCACAGCCCGCACGACGGACGGGACCGGCCCGGGGCCGACCGCGACGACGCGGCCTCGCCTCGTGAGGGACTCGGCACCGGCACGGACGGCGACATTCCCCTCATCGGCGAGGCCCTGGGACCCCTGGAGCGGCGGCTCCGCGCCGGGCTCACGGCCGAGGCCGACACCATCACGCCACACCACCGCCTGGATGCGATCCTCGCCGCCGCGCACGCCAGCGAGGGCGCCGGTCGCGCCAGCGCCGCCCGGCGATGGCTGGCGCCCGCGGCCGCCGCGGCGGCCGTGGCCGCCATCGCCGTCGGCATCTGGGCCACGAACCGGCCGCCGGAGGGCTCGCTCGTCCCGACCGCACCCACCCGCTCGACGAGCCAGCCGCCCACGCCGACGCCGACGGGCTCGACGAGCGTGCCGACGGCCACGGCGACGACGTCCGCGCCCACCGCGACGGGGAGCGCCTCCCCGTCGGCGCCGCCGCCTCCCACGCCGGGCGTCGTCCAGCTGCCGGTCTACTTCACCGGCCCGCTGACGGCCGGCAGCGCCAGGCACGGCCTCTTCCGCGAGTTCACCACCGCGACGACCGCGCCCGCGGACAAGGCCCTCGCCGCGGTGCAGCGGGCCATGCAGGTGCCGCCCGGCGCCTCCTACCGCGACCTGTGGCGCGGCCGGCAGGCCCTCGCCGTGACCGCCTCCGCCACGGCGATCACCGTGCACCTGAGCGGACCGGCCGACACGGCCACCGCCGCCGAGGGCCGCTTCGCCGTCCAGCAGCTCGTGTGGACCGCCACGGCAGCCGTCGGGCGGGGCAACCTGCCGGTCACGTTCGTCGTGGACGGCTCGACGCTGGTGGCGACCGGCCAGCCCTCGTCGCGCGCCTACATTCGGCCGACGAGCGAGATCGACGTCGCCACGCTCCTCGCCCCGCTGTGGGTCGACTCCCCGGCTCGGGGTCAGCGGCTGACCGCTGGGACGGCGGTCAAGGTCAGCGGTCAGGCGAGCACCTTCGAGGCCAACGTCCAGTGGGAGGTGCTGCGCGGCACCACCTCGGTGGCGACGGGGTCCACGACCGCCTCGGCGGGGGCTCCAGCGCGCGGAGGGTTCTCCTTCAGCGCGCCCGCGCTGCCGGCCGGCGCCTACGTGGTGCGGGTGTTCGAGGTCAGCATGGCGAACGGGTCGCTCTTCGCCGAGCAGCGCATTCCCATCACCGTCGGGTGACGCAGCGGCATACGGCCGGACCGGGGGGCCTGCGTGGCCGCATGCCGCCGGCGGGGTCACCTGGCCGTGATCGTGGCCCCCGGCGGGCGAGGACGGCGCCGGTGATCCAGTGCAGCAGGTCGACGATGAGCGTGTAGAGACCACCCCGACGAACGCGGCACCGCGGACCCTGTGTGGAAACAAGCACCCGTCCGCGGGGGAGCAAGCTTCCACACAGCTCTCCTCGGGCGCCGCGTTCGCGCTGCCCGACAACGGTCGACAGGGCCCCGGTGCTGCTCCGACGGGCCCCTCACGACCCGGCCGCGCTCACCGCCAGCGCCCGGCGCCGCTCAGCACGGCGAGCGCCGCCGGCCCCGCCGACGACGCACGCAGGATCGTCCGCCCGAGCCGCACCGGGCGAGCGCCCGCCGCCACGAGCGCGTCGAGCTCGCGGCCCGAGATCCCGCCCTCCGGTCCGACGACGACCAGCACGTCCCCAGCTGCCGGCAGCGCCACCGTGGCGAGCGGCTCGGTGGCCTCCTCGTGCAGGACGAGTGCCAGCGCCGACTCTCTGACCCGGTCTGCCAACGAGCCCGCGGTGACCGGCGGCGAGACGACCGGCATACGGGACCGGCGGGACTGCTTGCAGGCCCGCGTGACCACGGCCACCCACTTGGCGAGCGCTCGCTCGACACGGTCGGGCCGCCAGACGACGACGCTGCGCTCGGCCTGCCACGGCACGATCTCGTCGACGCCGAGCTCCGTGGCAGCCTCCACGGCCTGCTCGTCGCGGTCGCCCTTGGCGAGCGCCTGGACGAGGACGAGGCGCACCGCGGGCGCCGGCTCGTCCTCCACCTCCAGGACCCGGCCCCGCACGGCGGACCGGTCCACCGTCTCCGCCTCGGCCAGCACTCGGCGGCCGGCCCCGTCGGCGACGAAGAACCGCTCGCCGGGGCGCAGGCGCACGACGGTGGCGGCGTGCCGACCCTCCTCGCCGTCGAGGAGCAGCACGTCACCGCGGGCAGCCGCCCGCACCGTCTCGGGGTCTCCGAGGAAGAGCTGGTGGGTCACGCGCGGCTCATGGACGGGTCACTTCTGCTTGAAGGCGTCCCGCACCTTGCCGAACAGACCCTTGTTGGGGGTGAGCCGGCCCTCGGGACGCTCCTCCCCGCGCAGGGCCGCGAACTCGCGCAGCAGGTCCTCCTGCTCCTCGGTCAGGCGGGTCGGCGTCTGCACCGCGGCATGCACGATGAGGTCGCCCCGACCGCCGTGGCGCAGATGCGTCACGCCGAGCCCGCGCAGGGTCGTCACGTCGCCGGACTGCGTGCCGGGGCGGATGTCGAGGTCCTCCATGCCGTCGAAGGTGCTGAGCTTGACCGTCGTGCCGAGCGCGGCCGCCGCCATGGGCAGCTCGACGGTGCAGTGGAGGTCGTCGCCACGCCGGGTGAAGGTCTCGTGGGCGGCGACGCGGATCTCGACGTAGAGGTCGCCCGCGGGGCCGTTGCCGGGCCCGACCTCCCCCTCGCCGGCGAGCTGGATGCGGGTCCCGGTGTCGACTCCGGCGGGCACCTTGAGCTTGATCGTGCGCCGCGTGCGCACGCGGCCGTCGCCGGCGCAGTCGTGGCACGGGTCGGAGAGCACCGAGCCGTAGCCCTGGCACGCGACGCAGGGTCGGGAGGTCATCACCTGGCCGAGGAAGCTGCGCTGCACCTGCTGGATCTCGCCGACGCCGTGGCAGATGGCGCAGGTCTGGCGGCCTGTGCCGGGCTGGGCGCCGTCGCCACCGCACGTCGAGCACCCGACCGCGGTGTCGAGGGTGAGCTCCTCCTCCGAGCCGAAGACCGCCTTGCTGAGGTCGATGTCGAGCCGGACCAGCGCGTCCTGCCCGCGCTGGACGCGTGAGCGGGGACCGCGCGTCCCGGCCGCCGAGCCGGCGCCGAAGAAGGCGTCCATGACGTCGCTGAAGGAGAAGCCGGCACCGGCGCCGAAGCCGGCGCCGCCGCCGGACGCGAAGGGGTCGGAGCCGCGGTCGAAGGACCGGCGCTTGTCGGGGTCGGACAGCACCTCGTAGGCCTGCGACACTCGCTTGAACTCCTCCTCGGCCTCGACGCCGGGGTTGACGTCGGGGTGGAGCTTGCGGGCGAGGCGCCGGTAGGCCTTCTTGATCTCCTCCTGGCTCGCGTTGTGCGCGACGCCGAGGACGGCGTAGTAGTCGTTCAAGCGGGTCTTCCTGTCAGCTCGTGCGTGGTTCAGCGGTGGTCCAGCGGTGGTGGCGCTCGTGCGGTCGATCAGCTGCTGCGGTTGTCGTCGAGGATCTCGGTGACGTAGCGGGCGACGGCACGCACCGACGCCATCGTCGTCGGGTAGTCCATGCGGGTCGGGCCGAGCACGCCGAGGCTGGCCAGGCGCTCGCTGCGGGAGCCGTAGCCGATCGAGACCACCGAGGTGGACTGCAGGCCGGTCACCGGGTTCTCGTGCCCGATCCGCACGTTGACGAGGTCGGGTTCCTCTCCGAGCTGGCCCAGCAGCTTGAGCAGCACGACGTGCTCCTCGAGCGCCTCGAGGATCGGGCCGATGGTCCGGGAGAAGTCGGCGCCCGCCCGCGCGAGGTTGGCCTGGCCGGCGAGCACGACGCGCTCCTCGCGCTGCTCGACGAGGGCGTCCTCGAGGGCGGTGACGACGGCCTCCATGGCGGGTCGGTCGGCGGGCTCGAGCTCGTCGGTGAGCTGGCGCAGCCGGGTGGCGGCGGCCATGAACGGCACGTCGCCCGCGACGGCGTTGATCCGGCTGCGGAAGAGCGCCACGAGTGCCTCGCCCTCGCTCGACGCGAGGTCCCGCCCGGTGTCGACGACGCGCTGCTCGACCCGGCCGGTGTTGACGATGAGCACGATCATCAGCTGGGTGCGCCCGAGCGGGACGAGCTCGATGTGGCGGACGGTGGAGCGGGTCAGGGAGGGATACTGCACGACGGCGACCTGGCGGGTCAGGGACGCGAGGAGGCGCACCGTGCGGTCGACGATGTCGTCGAGGTCGACGGCCCCCTGCAGGAACTGGCTGATGGCCCGCCGCTCGCCCGCGCCGAGCGGCTTGATCGAGCTCAGCCGGTCGACGAAGACCCGATAGCCGGCGTCCGTCGGCACGCGTCCGGCCGACGTGTGCGGCGCGTGGATGAGGCCCTCCTCCTCCAGGATGGCCATGTCGTTGCGCACGGTCGCGGCGGAGACCCCGAGCTGGTGCCGGTCGACGATCGCCTTGGACCCGACGGGCTCCGACGTCTGGACGTAGTCCTGGACGATGGCGCGAAGCACCATCAGCCTCCGGTCCTCGCTCATGGCACCTCCGTCCCGGGTCGCTGCTTGGCACTCGTTGGAATCGAGTGCCAAGTCTACGTCGTCGCACGGTCAACGCCGATCTGCGCGCCCGTATGCCGCCCTGCCCCCTGCCCCTGCCGGCGTGGCGCTCCGCTGGGCGCGCCATGCGGCCGCCTACCGTGGGTGTCCGTGTCTCCCACCGACCGATACCGCGACGACGTCCTCTCCGGCGACTGGCGCGTCCCGCCACGCGGCCGATCCGTCGAGGTGCCTGCCGAGCGGGGCCTCGTCGTCGAGGAGGCGGAGACCGGCTGGTGCGGCGCGGTGCTGCGTGTCGAGAAGGCCGGAGGCATGCACGTGGTGCACCTCGAGGACCGCCGCGCCCGCACGAGGGCCTTTCCCCTCGGTCCGGGCTTCCTCATCGACGGCAAGCCGGTCGTCCTGACGCCTCCCAAGGCGTCGGCCCTGGCCGCGGTCGCGGCGGCTCGATCGGCAGGGTCCCGCACCGCGAGCGGCTCGGTCGCGGTCCACGGCGCCAAGGCCCGGGTGGCGAGTGGGTCGCGGATCTATGTCGAGGGCCGCCACGACGCCGAGCTCGTCGAGAAGGTCTGGGGCGACGACCTGCGCGTCGAGGGGGTCGTCGTCGAGCTCATGGAGGGCGTGGACGACCTCGCCGGCGTCATCGCCGACTTCTCCCCCGGCCCCGGCCGGCGGATGGGCGTCCTCGTCGACCACCTCGTGCCCGGCACGAAGGAGGCGCGGGTCGTCGAGCAGGCCCGGTCGCTCCCGGGGGTCGCGCAGCACGTGCGGATCCTCGGCCATCCCTACGTCGACGTCTGGCAGTCCGTGCGGCCCGAGCGCCTCGGGTGGAGCAGCTGGCCCGTCATCCCCCGCGGACGGCCGTGGAAGCACGGCATCTGCTCCGAGCTCGGCTGGCCCCACGAGACGCAGGCCGACATCGCCAGCGCGTGGAAGCGCATCCTCGGCACCGTCCGCACCTATGCCGACCTCGAGCCCGCCCTGCTGGCGAGCGTCGAGGAGCTCATCGACTTCGTCACCGAGCCCGGGGGCTGAGCGCCGGGAGCCGGGGCCTCACTTCTTGAGGTAGCCCTGGACGTCGACGACGAGATAGCTCCCGGCCGTCGTGTGGAGCGTGATCGAGCCGTCGGCCCCGACCGGCACGATGGCCGCGTTGACCCCGGTGCGCCCTGGGGCCACCCAGAGGGTCGGCGTCGAGGGGCGCGCCGTGCCGCCGGCGTATGCCGTCACGGCGGCCGTCGCAGCCGGCGAGATCGGCGTCACCGTGACCGACACGGCTCGCACTCCCGCGGTCGGCACCCCGCCGCGGCCGAGGACCGGGACGGTGACGGTGCCGCCCGCCGCGAGCGGGCCGGTCGGCGCACCGAGCCCGCTCCGGTTGTCGAGCAGGCGCGCGGGTGTGACCGCCACGTGGTCGCCCCCGGTCCTGAACCAGCCCACGACGTCGACCATGAGATCGGTCTGCGCCGTCGACTGGATCGTCACCTTGCCGCCCGTGCCGAGCCGTGACACGACCATCCCGGTCTTCGCCGTGGCCGAGTCGTAGAAGACGTGGGCGGTGACGGGCCGGGCGGTGCCGGTCGGGTATGCCGTGAGCCAGCCGGCCGCGCTCGGGGCGAGCGCCGTGAGGTCCAGGGCGACGGCGGACGCGCCCGTGCCCGGCACGATACCCGCGCCGGCGACGGGCAGGTCGAGGCTGCCGCCCGCGGGGATGCGCACCCTCGTGGTGCCGAGGCCGGTGCTCGTGTCGAGGACTCGCGTCGGGGTGACGGGGACCAGGTGGCCGGTCGTCGGATACCACCCGACCACCTCCGCCAGGAGGTGGGCGGACGCGGAGGTGTAGAGCCGGACGCGGCCGTCGGTCCCCACCCGCGCGGGCACGAGCTCGCTCAGCGTCGCACCGGAGGGGTACGACAGGCTGCGCGAGGCCGGCCGGGTCGCCCCGGACGGGTAGCTGCTGAGGTAGCCGGCGGTGGCCGGGGCCGTCACCGTGAGGTTGAGCAGGACGGTGCCGACGCCCGCCGTCGGGATGCCGGACCGGCCGGTGACCTGCAGCGCGACGGAGGTGCCGGCCGCGACCTTGGCCGCGGGCGCCCCGAGCCCCGTGCGGGTGTCGAGGAGCCTGGTCGGCGTCACGGGACGGTAGACGTCGGGGTCGGCGACCGTCAGGCTCTGGTCGCGCAGGTGGATGAAGCCGTTGGGCCATCGTCCACCGGTCCGCGTCACCTTGCGCCAGCGGAAGTCACCGCCCCAGTTGTCCTCCGAGATGACGATCTCGTCGGCGGACACCACCCTCTCGACGTAGGCGACGTGCCCGGTCGAGGAGAAGGACGTGTCCCACCAGGCCACGGAGCCCACCGCCGGGTCGTCGTTGGTCTGGCTCGGGAAGGAGGGACCCCAGTTGAAGGCGTTGCCCGTGAGGCTCGCCGGCCTCGTGTTGGGCATGCCGTTGCGCACGAGGCGGTAGGCCACGTAGTTGGTGCAGTTGTGCCCGGCCCACTGGCTCCAGTAGCTCGTGGCGCTGTTGTCCTTGTAGCCCGCATTGGGATAGCCCGACGCCGCGCAGGCGTCGTAGCCCGTGCAGAGGACGACCCACTCCGTGGCGCGCGCCGCGCCCGCGGTCGGGAGCAACCCTGCGGTGAAGAGCGCCAGGGCGACCAGGACGGTGCGGATCGCGGAGGAGCGGGGGGACGCGGAGCAGGGGGCAGCCATGCGGAGGCACTCCAAGACGTGGGGGGGGAATGCCCACAATATAGTGCAAATGGGGCCTAAATAGCACATCGACCGGCGCGCCTTTCCACCGCCGGGCGCGCGATGTGATAGAGGCCGCTGCAGGGGCTCAGCCGGCGAGCAGTCGGTGGACCACCGTGTCGGCGAGGAGCCGGCCCCGGCGGGTGAGGACGATCCGGCCGTCCTGGACCGCGGGCATCCCCTCGACCAGGCCGTCCGCGACGAGCGAGGCGAGTGTCGGGCCGGCCGGCCCCCGCAGCTCGCTCGCCAGCAGCCCGTCGACGAGTCGGCTGCCGAGCATGACCCGTTCGTCGTAGCGCTCGTCAGCGCTCAGCGTCTCGCGGGCAAGAGCCGGCGAGACCCCCGACCCGAGCCGGGCGGCATACGCGCTCGGGTGCTTGACGTTCCACCACCGCACCCCGCCGACGTGGCTGTGGGCGCCCGGCCCGACCCCCCACCAGTTGGCCCCGGACCAGTACCCGAGGTTGTGGCGACACCGCGCCGCCTCGGACCGTGCCCAGTTGCTCACCTCGTACCAGCCGAAGCCGGCCGCTCCCAGCACCTCGTCGGCCAGCTCGTACTTGTCCGCCTCGTCGTCGTCGTCGGGCAGGGCCACGAGCCCGCGGCGGACCTGGGCCGCGAGCTTCGTGCCCTGCTCCACGACCAGGGCGTAGGCGGAGACGTGGTCGGGATCGAGGGCGACGGCGGCCTCGAGGCTGCGCCGCCAGTCCTCGAGCGACTCCCCCGGCGTGCCGTAGATGAGGTCGACGCTCACCTGCAGGCCGGCCCGGCGCGCGGCGCGGACGGCGCGAGCGACGTTGTCCGGGTCGTGGGTCCGCTCGAGCGTGCGCAGCACGTGCGGCACGGCCGACTGCATGCCGAGGCTCACCCGCGTGAACCCACCGGCGGCGAGCTCGGCGAGGCCGGCAGCGGTGACGGAGTCGGGGTTGGCCTCGGTCGTGACCTCCGCGCCGGGGGCAAGCCCCCACCGGCTGCGGATGCCGTCGAGGACCCGCACGAGGTCGCCCGGTCGCAGCATGGTCGGCGTGCCGCCGCCGACGAAGACCGTGGACACGGCAGGCGCGTCCGGCCCGAGCACCCGCTCGGCAAGGTCGAGCTCGTGCAGCGCGGCGTCGGCATAGGTGTCGAGGCCGATGCTGGCGCCCGGGCCGCCGAGCTCGCCGAGGGTGTAGGTGTTGAAGTCGCAGTAGCCGCACCGCACCGAGCAGAACGGCACGTGGACGTAGACCCCGAGGTCGGTCGACGTGAGCCCGGCGAGCGCCTCGGTCGGGAGCGTGCCCGAGGCCGGGGCGGGGTCGCCGTCGGGAAGGGCGGAGGGCGGCATACGGCCCATTGTCTCAGCCACGCGACGGGGTCCCGGCCGATGCTGCGCGACGTCCCCGCAAAGTGCGGGCAGGGGCTCACGTATCGTCGAATGGTGCACCAGCCCAACTGGATCGAGCTCGCCGGTGTCGTCAACATGCGCGACCTCGGTGGGCTCCCCACGGCGTCCGGGGCGGCGGTGCGGCCCAGGCGGCTGCTGCGCTCGGACAACCTCCAGGACCTGTCCCCGTCCTCGGTCACCGAGCTGCTCGAGACGTATGGCGTGACCGACGTCGTCGACCTGCGCACGCACGTCGAGGTCGCCAAGGAGGGAGACGGCCCGCTGCGCGCGGTGCCGCACCTGCGCTTCCACCACCTCACGCTCTATCGGGAGGACTCCACGCAGACCGGGATCCCTGCCGCTGAGCGCGCCCTGCCCTGGGAGGCCGACGAGCGGCGCGCCGCGACCGGCGCGCAGCGTCCACGTGGCCGGCACCCGGGCCACGACGCCTTCTGGTCCGACCACTACCTGTCCTACCTCGTGGCCCGGCCCGACTCGGTCGTCGCGGCGCTGCGGGCCATCGCCGGCAGCCGCGGCGCCGCCCTGGTGCACTGCGCCGCCGGCAAGGACCGCACGGGGACGGTCGTCGGCCTGGCGCTCAAGGTCGCGGGGGTCACCGACGAGTCGGTCATCGCGGACTACGCCGCGTCGGCCGAGCGGGTGCCCCGCATCCTCGAGCGGCTGCGGGGCCGGCCGGCGTATGCCGCGAACCTGCGGGACAAGACGGTGGCGCAGCAGTCGCCCCAGGCCGACACGATGCGCCTGCTGCTGGGTGCGCTCGACCTGCGCTTCGGCGGGGTGCTCGGCTGGCTGCACGGGCAGGGCTGGACGCCGGCGGACACCGACCGCCTCCGCGACAAGCTGCTCTCCTGAGCAGGGGGTGCACCGGCCCCTACGCCACTGCTGCCTCAGCGGGAGCAGTGGCGTGGCGAGCAGCGGCTACTTCTTGCCCTTGTCGCCGCCGTCGCTGCTGAGGGCCGCGATGAAGGCCTCCTGTGGCACCTCGACCCGGCCGACCATCTTCATCCGCTTCTTGCCCTCCTTCTGCTTCTCGAGCAGCTTGCGCTTGCGGCTGATGTCGCCGCCGTAGCACTTGGCGAGCACGTCCTTGCGGATGGCGCGGATGTTCTCCCGGGCGATGATGCGCGACCCGATGGCGGCCTGGATCGGCACCTCGAACTGCTGGCGCGGGATGAGGTCCTTGAGCTTGGTCGCCATCATGACGCCGTAGGCGTACGCCTTGTCCTTGTGCACGATGGCCGAGAACGCGTCGACGGTCTCCCCCTGCAGGAGGATCTCGACCTTGACGAGGTCGGCGACCTGCTCGCCGTCCGGCTCGTAGTCGAGCGAGGCGTAGCCGCGGGTGCGCGACTTCAGCTGGTCGAAGAAGTCGAAGACGATCTCGGCGAGCGGCAGGGTGTAGCGCATCTCGACGCGGTCCTCGGAGAGGTAGTCCATGCCGCGCAGAGAGCCGCGCTTCTGCTGGCAGAGCTCCATGATGGCCCCGACGAACTCGGTCGGCGCGAGGATCGTGGCGCGCACGACGGGCTCGCTCACCGACGCGATCTTGCCGTCGGGGTACTCGCTCGGGTTGGTCACGCGGACCTGCCTGCCGTCGTCCAGCGTCACGTCGTAGACGACGTTGGGCTGGGTCGAGATGAGGTCGAGGCCCCACTCCCGCTCGAGCCGCTCGCGCACGATCTCGAGGTGCAGCAGCCCGAGGAAGCCGCACCGGAAGCCGAAGCCGAGCGCGGCCGACGTCTCCGGCTCGTAGACCAGGGCGGCGTCGTTGAGCTTGAGCTTGTCGAGCGCCTCGCGCAGGGCCGGGTAGTCCGACCCGTCGATCGGGTAGAGCCCGGAGAAGACCATCGGCTTGGGGTCGCGGTAGCCGCCGAGGTCGGTGCTGGCGGGCTTGCTCGCGTTGGTCACCGTGTCGCCGACGCGCGACTGGCGCACGTCCTTGACGCCGGTGATGAGGTAGCCGACCTCCCCGACGCCGAGCCCCTTGGACGGAGTCGGCTCGGGCGAGATGACGCCGATCTCGAGCAGCTCGTGCGTCGCCCGCGTCGACATCATGATGATGCGCTCGCGCGGGTTGAGGTTGCCGTCGACGACCCGGACGTAGGTGACGACGCCGCGGTAGGTGTCGTAGACGGAGTCGAAGATCATCGCGCGCGCGGGCGCGTCCGGGTCGCCGACCGGCGACGGCAGCTTGGCCACGATCTCGTCGAGGAGCGGCTCGACGCCCTCGCCCGTCTTGCCGGAGACGCGCAGGCAGTCCTCGGGCTCACAGCCGATGAGCTTGGCCAGCTCCTCGGCATACTTCTCCGGCTGGGCCGCCGGCAGGTCGATCTTGTTGAGCACCGGGATGATCGTGAGGTCGTTCTCCATGGCCAGGTAGAGGTTGGCCAGGGTCTGCGCCTCGATGCCCTGGGCCGCGTCGACGAGCAGCACGGCGCCCTCGCACGCGGCGAGCGACCGCGAGACCTCGTAGGTGAAGTCCACGTGCCCCGGCGTGTCGATCATGTTGAGGCAGTACGTCGTCGACGTGCCGTCCGGGGCCTGCACCGCCCACGGCATGCGGACGGCCTGGCTCTTGATCGTGATGCCGCGCTCGCGCTCGATGTCCATCCGGTCGAGGTACTGCGCCCGCATGGCGCGCGCGTCGACGACGCCGGTCAGCTGCAGCATGCGGTCTGCCAGGGTCGACTTGCCGTGGTCGATGTGGGCGATGATGCAGAAGTTGCGGATCAGCTCCGGAGGGGTCGCGTGGGGCGCGAGCGCGGTGCGGGCCATGGGCGACACGGTGGGACGAACCTCGCAGACGGGGAAGTGGTGCGGCGCAAGCCGGCCGGGGCTGGACACGTCAGTCTCCCACGAGTGCGAGCCTCCACGTCGACCCGGGCCAGCAGCCCGCCGGCCGCTACGGTGGCCGCATGCTCCATCGCCGCTTCCCCGCCCTCGGCTTGCTGCGGAGCGTTGCCGACGCCGTGCTGCGGGCCGCCGCGCCCCCTCGGCAGGGGCGCCGATCGGCCGCCGCCGAGCACGCGGGCACGCCGGCCGGCCGCTCGCCTGCGCCGACCCGCCGCGCCTACCCCGGCGACGCCGAGTCGGTGGGCGACACGGCATACGCCCCGAGGCCGGACGGACGACCGGATCCCGGCGAGATCGTGTGGACCTGGGTCCCCTACGAGGAGGACCACTCGCTCGGCAAGGACCGGCCCGTGCTGCTCGTCGGGCGGGACGGCGGGTGGCTCGTGGGGCTGCCGCTGACGAGCAAGGACCACGACCGAGACGCCGAGCAGGAGCGCGCGGCGGGCCGGGAGTGGGTCGACATCGGCACCGGTCCCTGGGACCGCCGCGGACGCCCGAGCGAGGTGCGCACCAACCGGCTCGTCCGGGTCGACCCCGCGGCGATCCGTCGTGAGGGGGCGGTGCTCGGTCGGGCCCGCTACGACGAGGTCATCGCCGCGCTGCGCCGCGCCGAGCGGGCCTGACCGGCCCCCGCGATGACGCAGGGCCCGCCACCGGTCGGTGGCGGGCCCTGCGTCGTGGTGCGTCGGGCGCAAGCGCCCGGTCGGCAGCCTCAGAGCGAGGCGGCCTTCTTGGCCATCGCCGACTTCTTGTTGGCGGCCTGGTTCTTGTGGATGACGCCCTTGGAGACCGCCTTGTCCAGCTTCTTCGAGGCCAGCTTGAGGGCCTCGGCGGTCGCGTCCTTGTCGCCCGAGGAGGCGGCGTCGCGGAACTTGCGGATCCAGGTGCGAAGCTCGCTCTTGACCGCCTTGTTGCGCTCCGTGCGCTTCTGGTTGGTCTTGATGCGCTTGAGCTGCGACTTGATGTTTGCCACGTGAAGGTTCTTTCTTGGTCGGGAGGTATGCCGTTAGAGGGCGGCAAAGCCGCTCGGGACCGGGCGTGGGGCACCCTCGCGAAGCGGCTCTGGGTGGTGCTGCATGCGCGCACGACCTGAGCGCGCACGCAAGGTGCGAATCTACCAGCGCGCCGGGGCCGGACCAAACCGGGATCGCGGCCGGGCTCTCGGGGCAGGGAGCGCACCGGATGCCGCCCTCAGCGCAGGGACCGCGCGCGCGCCACGCTGAGGACCGCCCGCTCGAGGGCGAAGACCTGGTCGCGGCCGCCGCCCTTGATCTCGAAGTCGGCCGCAGCCACCGCCTGCACGGCCACGGCGAGCCCCTCGGCGCTCCAGTGTCCGACGACGCGCCGGGCCCGGTCCACCTGCCACGGGGCCATTCCCAGTGACGAGGCGAGCTGGGCGGAGCTGCCCCGCCCCGCGGCCGCGACCTTGATGAGCTGGCGCAGCTGCCCGGCGAGCACGGCGACGATGGGCACCGGGTCGACGCCCGTGGCGATGGCGTGCCGCAGCAGCCGCAGCGCGTCGCTGGTCTGTCCGGCGACGGCGGCGTCGGCGACCCGGAAGCCGGTCGCCTCCACCTTGCCGCCGTGGTAGGTGTCGACGACGGCCTCGTCCACGACGCCCTCGGTGTCGGCGACGAGCTGGGCGCACGCGGAGGCCAGCTCGCGCACGTCCCGGCCGACGGCCTCGATGAGGGCCCGCACGCCCTCGCCCGTGATCGTGCGCCGGGCCGCCGCGAACTCCCGCTGGACGAAGTCGCTCTTGTCGCGGTCGCTCTTGACGGCCGGGCACTGGACGACGTCGGCCCCACGTCGGCGCAGGGCGTCGAGCACCTTCTTGCCCCTGGGGCCGGTGCCGTGGGTGACGACGAGCAGCACGTCGCCTGACGGGTGGTCGAGCAGGGCGAGCAGGTCGGCCTGCAGCTCGTCCGGGGCCTCGTGCAGGTCGCGCACGACGAGGCACGTCGTGCCTCCGAAGAGCGAAGGGCTCGCGTGCACGGCGAGCGCCCCGGGCTCGTAGGTGGCGGCGTCGAGGCGCACGACGTCGGCACCGCTCGCCCGCGCCCTGGCGACGACGTCGGCGACGACCCGCTCGACGAGCACGTCCTCCGGACCGGTGACGAGCGTCAGCGCGGTCACCCCGTGCGTGGTCATGGGGGCCACTCTCCCACGCGGGCCCGACACCCCGTGCGGGCCCGGCGCGTCACCCGAACAGGTCGGAGGCGGCGAGCCGCAGCCCGAGCTGCTCCAGGCGGGCGGTGATCGTCTCCTCCGGCAGCTCGAAGTGGTCGACCAGCTCCCCGAGCTCCATGCCGGACTCGGCCGCATCGCGCAGCTCCTCGTCCTGCCCGTCCGTCCAGGCGTGCCCCGCGGTCACCGCCGTGCGGGTGGAGGGCGCGCTCGGGGGGCGGCCCGCGACCGGCTTCGGGTGGTCGGTGCCGTCGCCGTCGACGCGGGCGCCGGAGAGCGAGCGCAGCTGCGGCTCCTCGACCGGCACCGGGTCGGGCGCCGCCTCGTCGAGCCGCGCGAGGGCGGCGAGGACCATCGCCTTGTCGGTCGTCGGCCAGAAGGGAGGCAGCGAGCGCTGGAGGAACCCGGCATACCGGGCCGTCATCATCCGCGAGTCGAGGAAGGCCACGACGCCGCGGTCCTCGGCGCGGCGCACGAGCCGGCCGGCGCCCTGGGCGAGCCGCAGCGCCGCGTGCGTGGCCGACACCGCCAGGAAGCCGTTGCCCCCCATCCGCGCGATGGCCTGAGACCGTGCCGAGGCGAGCGGGTCGTCCGGCCTCGGGAAGGGGATCCGGTCGATGATCACGAGCTGGCACGCGGAGCCGGGCACGTCGACCCCCTGCCACAGGGTGATGGTTCCGAAGAGGCACGTCCTTGCGTCCCGGCCGAACTGGCGCACGAGCGTCGCGATCTGGTCCTCCCCCTGGCACAGCACCGGGTAGTCCTCGCCGAGTCGGGCCCGCAGGACCTCCGCCGCCGTCTGGGCGGCCCGCGTCGAGGAGAAGAGCCCGAGCGTGCGGCCGCCCGCGGCCCGGATGAGCTCCTCGATCTCGTCGAGGCTCTCCTCGCTGGGCCCGTCGCGGCCAGGTGGTGGCAGGTGCGCCGCGACGTAGGCGATGGCCTGCCTCGGGTAGTCGAACGGGCTGCCCACGTCGAGCCCCTGCCAGGCGGGGGCGCCGTCGCCGCGGAGCCCGATGGTGCCGGCGACCGCGTCGAAGGTGCCGCCGAGCTCGAGCGTCGCCGACGTGAGCACGACCGTGCGCTCCGCGAAGACCTTCTCCCGCACGAGCGCCGCGACGCTCATCGGCGCCACCCGCAGCACCGGGCCGCGCCGCGGGTCCTGGCTCAGCCACACGACGTCGAGCTCGCGCTCCTCGAGGATCCGCTCGGCGTTCTCGTGGACCTCCTCGACCGCGGCGCGGGCGACCTGGCGAGCGCCGTCGGGCTCCTCCCCCGGAGCCGGCTTGAGGTCGCTCTGCACGGCGCGGGCGGTGTCCCGGACCCGGGCGAGCGCCAGCGACAGGGAGTCGGGCACGCCCGGCAGGCGTCCCTCCCCGAGCGGCTCCAGGGCGGCGGCGAGCAGCCCGCCCGCCTCCTCGAGCGCCGCCGAGGAGTCGGACAGGCGTCCCGCCCGCTTGGCGGCCGCGAGGACCATCGCCCCGGTGAGCTCGTCGGTGATGGTTGCCGTCACGCGGTCGACGAGCTCGTGGGCCTCGTCGATGACGAGCAGGTCGTGCTCGGGCAGCAGCTGGCGTCCCTCGAAGGCGTCGATGGCCATGAACGAGTGGTTGGTGACCACGACGTCGACGTCCGTGGCGGCCGCCCGGGCCCGCTCCACGAAGCACTCCGCGACGAGGGGGCACCTGCTGCCCAGGCACTCGTGGGCCGAGACGGACACCTGCCGCCAGGCCCGCTCCGACACGCCGGGGACGAGCTCGTCCCGGTCCCCCGACTCGGTCTCGCCGGCCCACGCGCGCAGCCGCAGGACCTCCGCCCCGAGCCGGGAGGCCGCGGCATCCACCTGGGCGACGCCGAAGAGCCCATCCTCGTCGTCGGGGAAGCCACCGTCGAGCTTGTGCACGCACACGTAGTTGCGCCGTCCCTTGACGAGGGCGTAGGTGGGGCGCCGGCCGAGCAGCGGCGCCACCGCGGCCGCGACGCGCGGCATGTCGCGGTCGACGACCTGGGCCTGCAGCGCGAGCGTCGCGGTGGCGACCACCGCGGGGCGGCGCGTCGCGAAGGCGTGTGCCACGGCCGGCACGAGATAGGCCAGCGACTTGCCCGTGCCGGTGCCCGCCTGCACGAGCAGGTGCTCCCGCGTCTCGACGGCTTGGGCCACGGCCCGCGCCATGGCGACCTGACCGGGGCGCTCGGTCCCGCCCACCCCGGTCACGGCGGCGTGCAGCAGCTCGTCGAGCGAGGGTGAGGCCATTGGCCCAATGTATGCCGCCGGGCCGGGTGCGGTCGCGAGCCATCCACCGGTGGCAGGTGCGCCCCCGCCCGGCGTGCGGCATTGCCGCACCGGGTGGCGGGCGATTGGATCGAGTCGTGAGCACCCTGCTGCCGACGGACCTCGCCATCGCGGACGCGGCGACCCTGCGCCCGATCGCCGAGGTCGCCGCGCTGCTGCACGTGTCACCGGACCACCTCGAGCCCTACGGCCGAGACGTCGCCAAGGTCGACCTCGACGCCATCGACGCCCTCGCGGACCGGCCGGCAGGTAGGTATGTCGTCGTCACGGCCATCACGCCGACGCCGCTCGGAGAAGGCAAGACGACGACAGCGGTGGGCTTGGCCCAGGCCCTGGCGAGGGCTGGTCAGCGGGCGGTCGTCACCCTGCGCCAACCCTCGATGGGGCCGACCTTCGGCATCAAGGGCGGCGCGGCCGGGGGCGGCTACAGCCAGGTCCTGCCGATGGGGCGACTCAACCTGCACCTCACCGGCGACGTCCACGCCGTGACGGCCGCCCACAACCTGCTCGCCGCCATGGTCGACAACCACCTGCACCACGGCAACCGGCTCGGCATCGACGTCCGCAACATCACGTGGCGCCGCGTCCTCGACGTCAGCGACCGGGCGTTGCGCACCGTCATCGTCGGTATCGGCGGCCGCGAGGACGGGCTGGTCCGGCAGACGGGGTTCGACATCACGGCCGCGAGCGAGGTCATGGTGCTGCTCAGCCTGGCCACCTCCCTCGCTGACCTGCGGGCCCGGCTCGGGCGCATCGTCGTCGGCTACACGAGCGAGGGATCGAGCGTCACGGCCGACGACCTGCACGCGGCGGGTGCCATGGCGGTCATCCTGAGGGACGCGCTGAAGCCCAACCTCCTGCAGACCCTGGAGGGCGGGCCGGCCATCGTGCACTGCGGCCCGTTCGGCAACATCGCCACCGGCACGTCGTCGGTGATGGCCGACCGGCTCGCCATCCGGGGCGGCGACTACGTCGTCACCGAGGCCGGCTTCGGCGCCGACATGGGGGCCGAGCGGCTCTTCGACGTCAAGTGCCGCGTGAGCGGTCTCGTCCCGGACGCCGCCGTCCTCGTCGCGACCGTGCGGGCGCTCAAGGCGCACTCCGGCCGGTGGACGATCAAGGCGGGCAGGGCCCTGCCCGACGGCCTGCTCGACGAGGGCCCCGGCGACGTCGAGGCCGGCCTGCCGAACCTCGCGGCGCACGTCGCGATCATCCGGCGGTTCGGCATCGAGCCGGTCGTCGCCATCAACGCCTTCCCGACGGACTTCGACTCCGAGCACGACGCCATCCGGGCGCTGTGCGAGCGGCTGGGCGTGCGGTGCGCGGTGACCCGGCACGTCGCCGAGGGCGGGGCCGGTGCGCTCGAGCTCGCCCGGCTCGTGATGGAGGCCGCCGACGAGCCGACGCGCTTCCGCTTCCTCTACCCGCTCGACCTGCCGCTCGTGGACAAGATCGAGACCATCGCCACGCAGGTCTACGGGGCGGACGGCATCGACGTCAAGCCGGCCGCCGCCAGGGCTCTCACCGCCTACGAGCGGCTCGGCTTCGGGGATCTGCCCGTCGTCATCGCCAAGACCCACCTGTCCATCTCGTCGGACCCCGCGCTCCGAGGCGCGCCGCGGGGGTGGCGGATGCCGGTCCGCGAGGTCCGGGCGGCGCTCGGCGCCGGGTACGTGTATGCCGTCTGCGGCGACATGCGCACCATGCCGGGACTGCCGACCTCCCCCAACGCCGAGCGCATCGACCTCGCCGCGGACGGGTCCGTCGTGGGGCTGTGCTGACCGCTCAGGTGCGGCCGTCGGCGGCCAGCGGCCCGCCGTCGACCCGGCGGGCCATCGTCACGGCGTCGCGGTAGTCGCGACCCCCCAGCCACAGCGCCGAGGGGCTGCGGCCGACCTCGGTCCAGCCGGCCGCGGCGTAGAAGTCGCCGAGACCCAGGCCGCCGCGGTACTCCAGCTCGAGCAGCTCGACGCCGGGCAGCTCGCGACGCGCGAGGCCCACCATGCCGGCGAGCAGCAGCCGCCCGAGATTGCGGCCGCGGGCGGCCGGGTCGACCATGAGACGACCGAGCCGGGCCACGTGCGAGAAGGGCAGCGCAGGGTCGTGCCGCCAGAAGGCCAGCCCCAGCAGCCGGCCGTCCGGCTCGACGAGGGCCGCGGCGAGGCCCCTGCCGGTCGCGGCGTCCGCGAGGTGCACGTCGAGCGCTGCGCGCACGTCCGCCCGGGACGCGCCGGGCACGAAGCCGACCGCGCCGCCGGAGTCGTTGACCCTCACCCACAGGTCGAGCAGCTCGTCCACCGGAGCCGTGTCCGGGTCGAGCAGCCGCACGGTGGGCGCGGCGAAGTGCAGCATGGCGGGCGCGTCGGGAGGGTCCAGGTGGTGACGCAGGGTGCCGACCGGCCTCAGCCCGGCTCCCCGGACGGTCGCGAGGGAGGCGGCGTTGTGCTGATGGACGACCGCGGTGAGCGGCAGCTGCGGCCGGTGCTCCACACCCCACGCGACGACGGCGCGCGCCAGCTCACGTCCGAGTCCGCGCCCGAGGCGGTCGGGGGCGAGGCGGTAGTAGAGGTTGAGGTAGCGGTCCCCCTGCTCCTCCTCGCGCAGGCCGCCCCATCCGATGACCTCGCCGGTCGCGCGGTCGACGACGGCGGCATACGACAGGCCCTCGCTCGCCCACTGGGCGATGTCGCCCGCGAGCCGCTCCCGGCACCGCTCCGGCGTCGGCATGGTGTGCGGCGCGTGCGCGTAGGTGCGGGGGTCGGTGTGCAGCCTGACGTAGTCCGGCAGGTCGGACGGGTCCGGGGGCCGCAGCTCGAGCCGAGGCGTGCGGATCCACAGGTCGGCGGGCATTCCCGCCCGCTCAGACGGCGTAGGCCGCGAGGTCGGCTTCCATGGCGGGTGTCACCTTGGCGCGCACCCTCGTGCCGTCCGCGACGTGCTCGCTCGCGAGGATCTCGCCGTCCTGGTGGATGCGCGACACGAGGTCACCGCGGTCGTAGGGCACGAGGACGTCCATCTCGATGTCCGGCTTGGGCAGCTCCGCGTCGATGAGCGCGCGCAGCTCCTCCAGGCCCGCGCCGGTCCGCGCGGACACCGCGATGGCGTGCTTCTCGTGCCGCAGGAGGCGGTCGAGGACGTGCGGGTCGGCGATGTCGGCCTTGTTGACGACGATGACCTCCTTGATCCGGTCACCGCCGACGTCGGCGAGGACGTCGCGGACCGCCGAGATCTGGCCCTCCGGGTCCGGGTGGGACCCGTCGACGACGTGGAGCAGCAGGTCGCAGTCGCCGACCTCCTCGAGCGTGGAGCGGAAGGCCTCTACGAGCTGGTGCGGCAGCGAGCGGACGAAGCCGACCGTGTCGGCGAGGGTGTAGGCGCGCCCGTCGGCCGTCTCGGCGCGGCGCACCGTCGGGTCGAGGGTGGCGAAGAGCTGGTTCTGCACGAGCACGCCGGCGCCGGTGAGCCGGTTGAGCAGCGAGGACTTGCCGGCGTTGGTGTAGCCGGCGATCGCGACCGACGGCACGCCGCCGGCGCGGCGGGAGTGCCGCTTGGTGTCGCGGGTCGTCTTCATCGCACGGATGTCGCGCTTGAGCTTGGCGATCTTGGTGTTGATGCGGCGCCGGTCGAGCTCGATCTTCGTCTCACCGGGGCCGCGCGAGCCGATGCCCTCACCGCCGGCGACCCGGCCACCGGCCTGGCGGGACATGGACTCGCCCCAGCCACGCAGGCGCGGCAGGAGGTACTCGAGCTGGGCCAGCTCGACCTGGGCCTTGCCCTCGCGGCTCTTGGCGTGCTGGGCGAAGATGTCGAGGATGAGGGCCGTGCGGTCGATCACCTTGACCTTGACGACGTCCTCGAGCGCGCGCCGCTGGCTGGGCGCCAGCTCGCCGTCGCAGATCACGGTGTCCGCGCCGTGCTCGATGACGAGGTCCCGCAGCTCCAGCGCCTTGCCCTTGCCGAGGTAGGTCGCCGGGTCGGGCCGCTGCCGGCGCTGGATGACGCCGTCGAGCACTGTGGAGCCCGCGGTCTCGGCGAGAGCGGCCAGCTCGCGGAGGGAGTTCTCGGCGTCCTCGGCCGATCCCTCGGTCCAGACCCCCGCGAGGACCACCCGCTCCAGGCGCAGCTGGCGGTACTCGACCTCGGTGACGTCCTGCAGCTCGGTCGACAGGCCGGCGACCCGCCGCAGCGCCTGGCGGTCGGCGAGGTCGTACTGCTCGCCGTCGACGTCGTTGTCGACGAAGTCGCCGTCGATGTCGTTGTCGGAGGAGTCGGCGTCGAGGTCG
>NZ_DASSMH010000021.1:0-34262 GCF_035688975.1 Intrasporangium sp.
CTCGCGGCCGTCCTCGACGGCGAGGTCCGCGCGGTCGACGGCGTCGAGGTGCGCACGCGCCCGACGGCCGCCGACCTCGCCGCGGTCACCGCCCCCGCAAGCGGCGTGCCCGGCATCCACGTCGTCGCCTGGTCCGCCGACGGCACGGTCGTCGTCGATCACGACGTCGCCGGGACCGCAGTCTCCTTCGGCCACGAGTCCGGCGCGCCCGAGGCTGTCGTGCGGGCGAGCCTGCGCGCCACCGTCGGCGGGACCGGACCACGCGAGGTCGGTGTGATCGGGGCCGGGCAGTGGTCGGTCACCCTCGCCGGAGAGCGCCACAGCGTCGACCTCTCCCTCTCGAGCGGCGACGTCGCGGAGGCGCTCTTCACGCCCCCGCACTGGACCACCGTGGTCGAGGCGGACGGGGAGGTCGAGCTCGAGGCCGAGGTGCTGGTCCCGCAGGCCTCCCTGGCCCGGTTCGCCGTCGCGGCGCGGCCGGCGCCCCGGCCGGTCCGCGACGTGATCGAGGATGCCGCCGCAGCCGCCGCGGAGGCGGACGTCGCGGTCGTCGTCGTCGGGCTGACCGAGGAGCAGGAGACGGAGGCCGCCGACAAGACCACCCTGCGACTGCCGGGCCGGCAGGACGACCTCGTCTCGGCTGTGGCAGCGGCGGCACGGCATACGGTCGTCGTCATCAACGCCGCCACCCCGGTGCTCATGCCGTGGTTCGACGACGTCGACGCGGTGCTCCTCGCGGGGATCCCCGGCCAGGAGGGCGGCCACGCGGTGGCCTCGGCCCTGCTCGGGACCATCGAGCCGGCGGGACGACTCGTCACCTCCTTCCCCGCCGCCGACGGCGCCACGCCGGCATGGGACGTCGTGCCGGTCGACGGGCAGCTGCGCTACGCCGAGGGCCCCTTCGTCGGCTACCGCGGCCACCACGCGGGACGGGCGCCGCTGCCCGCCCTGTGGTTCGGCCACGGGCTCGGCTACGGCACCTGGGACTACTCAGACGTCACGGTCTCGTCGGGCAGTGACGAGCCGGTGACCGTGACCGCGACCGTGACGAACACGTCGTCACGCCCCTCGCGCGAGGTGGTGCAGGTCTACCTCGAGCCCGCCGACCGGTCCCAGCCCGTCCGCCTCGTCGGCTGGCGCGGAGTCCACGTCGAGCCCAGAGAGTCTGCGCGGGTGGAGGTGCGCTGCGACGAGCGGATGTGGCGCCGTTGGGACACCCGGGCCGGGCGGTGGGCTCGCCTGGACGGTCCCGCCACCCTGCTCGTGGCACGCGGCCTGGGGGACGTCCGGGCGCGGGTCGACCTCCCGCAGCCGTGATGGCCGCCACGGTCTCGCCCGTCACGAGGATGCCGCTTCGTCAGGTCGACCGCGCCGGTTCGTGATGACGGTGGGGCGTCGTCAGCGCCGGCGGGGCGGGGCGGTGCTGCCGCGGACGACGAGCTCGGTGGGCACGGTCGTGGAGGTCCGTGGCGCCTCGATCCCCTCGAGCAGGCCGAGCAGCAGCCGACCGGCGATGACTCCCTGCTCCCCGGGCCGCTGGCGCACCGTGGTCAGGTCGCAGAGCTCGGCGGCGGGGTGGTCGTCGATCCCGACGACGGAGATGTCCCGGCCTGGTGCGAGCCCGGCGCGGCGGAGCGTCCGCAGCGCACCGAGGGCGACCTCGTCCGAGTGGGCGAAGACGGCGGTCGGGGGGTTGCGGGTGCCGAGCAGTCGGCCCATCGACGCCGCCCCGTGCTCCCCACCCCACGGACCACTCACCACCAGGGACGGATCGGCGGGGATCCCGGCCTCCTCGAGTGCCTCGTAGTAGGCCGGCGACCGGGTCGACTCGAGGTGCGGCTGGTCGGGGTCGATGGCCTCGATCATGGCCACCCGGGCGTGCCCGAGGTGGAGCAGGTGGTCCACGGCCTGCCGGCTCGCGGCGTGATCGTCGATGTGGACCGCCGGGTATGCCGCCGACTGCCCGCCCGCCGCGACGATGTGCACGCCCATCGTCTCGAGCCGCTGGCGCTCGAGGTCCTCCACCTGGAAGCCGACGACGACCACGGCGTCGACCTTGCGGCGCGCGGGCAGCCGCTCGAAGAAGTCGCGCCGGTCGTCGGCGTCACCGACCTGGTAGAGGAGGACGTCGAGGTCCGCGCCGTGCAGCACGGAGTCCAGCCCCTCCACGACCGAACCGAAGAACCAGCGGGACAGGTGCGGCACCACGAGCGCCACTCGCCCGGTGTTGCCCTTCGCCAGGCGTGAGGCCTCCGGCGACACGACGTAGTCGTGGGCCTGCGCGACCCGCAGCACGCGGGCGCGCGTCTCGGGGGCCACGTTCTTGGCGTTGCTCAGGGCTCGCGAGGCCGTCCCCACGCCCACCCCGGCCAGGCGGGCGATGTCGGCCAGGGTCACCTTCGCCGGCGCTTCGGATGCCATAGGGACACGGTAGGCGACAAGAAACGCTTCCACCAGCCTGCTCGGTCGTCACGCAGCGGCTGGGTAGGCCAAAGAGGTCCGGGTCGCAATCACCAGCCGGGTATTGACAGTTAGGTCCGGCCAGCCCCACCATCGTCACTGGAAGCGTTTCCACTCGCTTTCCCCTCCGGTCCCCGGAGGGCCCGGTCGGCCACACACAGGTGGCCGACTCCTTCAACGGCGCAGGAGGATCCGTGCCTTACCCAGCCACCAGCTCTCGCCCCAGCCGCAGGGCCGTCATCGGCGCGCTCGGAGCGCTCACCGTCGGAGCGACGGCGGCGTGCTCCGCCCCCGGCCCGGCGTCGGGCGGCACGCCCGCGCAGGGCGCGGCGCCGACGTCGGTCAGCACCACGCTCGGCTCCGCCCCGGTCACGCTCAAGCTCTACGACGGCCAGGGGCTCAAGGGCGTCGACGACGCGTTGATCGCTGCCTTCTCGAAGAAGTACCCCAACGTGACCATCACCCCGACGTACGACCCGGACAACGTCACCACCCAGAACCAGCCGCGCCAGCTCGCCTCGGCCACGCCGCCCGACCTGGTGCGCGTCATCTCGGTGACCGCGGGCACCAAGAACGGCCTGCTGACCAACCTCGACGCGTACGCCACGGCATACGGGTGGGACAAGATGCCCCCCTCCCAACTCGCCCAGTTCCGCGCGAAGGACGGCGTCGCCGGGTCGGGTTCCCTCTACGCCAAGGCCAGCGGCTTCACGATGACCGGTCTCTACTACAACAAGAAGCTCGCCCAGCAGGTCGGGATGACGACGCCGCCCACCTCGGTCGAGGCCCTGACCGCGCTGATGGGCAAGGCGAAGGCCGCCGGCCTCACCGGAATGGTCGTGGCGAACAAGGAGGGCGGCGGCGTCTTCCCGTTCCAGCTGCTCATCAACTCCTCGATGGGCCCGGACAAGGTCTCCAAGTGGGTCTTCAACGCGCCCGGCGCGACGATCAAGACGCCGGAGGCGGTCGCGGCGGCCACGCAGGTCGTCGACTGGAACAAGGCCGGCTACTTCCCGCCATCGGTCAACGCCCTGGACGCGACCGCGGCGGACGCCCTGTTCGCGAGCAACAAGGGGCTCTTCTTCCCGTGGGGCAACTGGGATGCGGCGAACCTCGACAAGACGATGCCCGGTCAGGTCGGCTTCTTCCCCATGCCACCCGTGGCCGCCGGTGGCCAGGTCGCCGCGATGTCCGACGCCGCGACGGCCTTCGGGATTCCGTCGAAGTCGAGGAACAAGGACGCCGCTGCGGCGTTCCTCAACTTCCTGTCCAGTGACGAGGCGCGCCAGATCGCCATCGACAACGGCTTCATGCCGAGCGGGCTTGCGGAACAGGCTCCCCCGAAGATCAAGGAGGGCTCGGTGCTCGCGGACGTGACGAAGGCCTTCACCGACGTGTCCGCTGCCAACGGCCAGGTGCCCTTCGTCCAGAACGCCACCGCCGGCATCTCGAACCGCGCGTGGACGCCCGAGAGCCAGCTGCTCCTCGGCGGCAGCTCGACGCCTGAGACGTTCGTCGCCAACGTCCAGGCGAAGTACGAGGAGGAGCTGAAGCGATGACGACCGTCGACGGCCTCACGGGGCCGGTCGATGTCGGCGACGCCATGGCTCGCACCCCGCGCCGCCCCTGGCGGCGCGGGGGCGGGTCGGGCGGCCGGCCCCTCGGACGCCGGGCGCGCTGGTCCGGCTGGCTCTTCGCCCTCCCGGCCCTCGTCATGTATGCCGTGTTCGAGCTCTACCCGATCGTCACGGCGGTGCAGTACTCGTTCTTCGACTGGGACGGCATCAGTGCCTCGACCCCTGTCGGCGTCGGGAACTACGTGCGGGTCTTCACCGAGCCCCAGCTGCTCGCGTCGATCATCCACTCGTTCGTGCTCATCCTCTTCTTCACCGTCCTGCCCGTGCTGCTCGCGCTCGTCGTGGCCTCGATCGTGCGAGAGATCAGGTCGAAGGTGGCAGGCGGCGTCGCCCGGACGCTGATGTTCCTGCCGCAGATCATTCCCGGCGCCGCGTCGGCCATCGCCTGGACCTGGATGTACTCCCCGGACGGCGCCGTGAACCAGCTGCTGCGCGCACTCGGCCTCGGCTCGCTCGCCAAGGCGTGGCTCGGGGACTTCACGTGGGCGCTTCCCGCCGTGGGTGTCATCGGCACGTGGCTCGCCACCGGCCTGTGCACGCTGCTGCTCATGGCCGGCATCGGCAAGATCGACCCCAGCCTCTACGAGGCGGCCTCGCTCGACGGTGCGGGCCGCATCCAGCAGTTCCGCGCCGTCACCCTGCCCGGCCTCCGGCAGGAGATCGGCGTGTGCATCACCATCACCATCATCGCCGCGCTGGCCAGCTTCGACGTCGTGTTCATGTCGACCCAGGGCGGTCCGGGGTACGCGACGCAGGTGCCCGGCGTGCAGGTCTACCAGCTTGCCTTCACGGAGAACCGGATCGGCCAGTCCTCCGCTCTCGCGGTCGTGCTCAGTGTCATCGTGCTGGCCGTCATCCTGCCCATCCAGCGCTTCTTCAGGGAGAGGTGACCCCGATGCTCGACCGCCTGCGCGACAATGCGCCCAAGACCGTCCTGCTCACCGCGGCCGCGCTGTTCTCGGTGTTCCCCCTGCTGTCGATGTTCTCGGCCGCGCTGCAAACCCAGGGCACGGCCCCGGCCGGGATCTCCTTCCCCACGAGCCCGAACTGGCACAACTTCGTGGACGCGTGGAACGTCGCGAACATCACGACGCTCGTGAGGTCCAGCGCCGTCCTCGTCCTCGGGGTCGTCCCGATCGCCATGCTCATCTCGTCGATGGCTGCCTACGCGATCGCCCAGCTGCGCATCCCCTTCGGCAACGTCTTCTTCCTGCTGCTCCTGCTCGGGCTCACGCTGCCCTACGAGATCGTCGTGGTGCCGCTCTACTACCAGATGCAGAGCCTGGGGCTGCTCAACACCCAGCTGGGGCTGATCCTGCCGCTCATCGGGCTCAACATGCCCTTCGCCGTCTTCTGGATGCGGACCCACTTCCAGTCCGTGCCGCTCGAGATCTCGGAGTCGTCCCTGGTCGACGGCGCCGGTCCGTGGAGAGCCTTCCGGCACATCCAGCTGCCGCTCGCCGTGCCGGCGCTGGCATCCCTCGGGGTGCTGATGTTCCTCAGCACCTGGAACCAGTTCCTCCTCGCCATCGTGCTCATCGACGACCCTGACAAGCGCACGATGGCCGGCGCCCTGCAGGGCTTCGTCGGGGCGCACTCGACCGACGTGGTGCTCCTCAACGCCGGAGCGCTGCTCATCATGGCGCCGACGATCCTCGTCTTCGTCGTCTTCCAGAAGTACTTCATCCGCGCCATGCTCGCGGGCGCCGTGAAGGGCTGACCGGCGGCGCCGTCCCACACCCAAGGAGCAGCACCATGCCCGAGCCCGAGCAGGACCAGCGAGCGCCGAGATCGCGCGACTGGTGGCGGGATGCGGTCGTCTACCAGGTCTATCCCCGCAGCTTCGCCGACGCGAACGCCGACGGGATCGGGGACCTCCCCGGCATCCGGAGCCGACTGCACTACCTGTCCGAGTTGGGCGTCGACGCCCTGTGGCTCAGCCCCTTCTACCCCTCGCCCCTCGCGGACGGCGGCTACGACATCACCGACCACCGCGGCGTCGACCCGCGGCTGGGCACGCTGGACGACTTCGACGCCCTCGTGCACGACGCGCACGGGCTCGGGCTGAAGCTCATCATCGACCTCGTGCCCAACCACACGTCGGACCAGCACCCGTGGTTCCGCGAGGCGGTCCGGGCCGGCCCCGGCAGTCCGGCGCGGGACCGGTACATCTTCCGGGACGGCGCAGGTCCGGACGGCTCCGAGCCACCCTCGGACTGGCGCTCGCACTTCGGCGGCCCCGCGTGGGAGCGCCTCGACGACGGGCAGTGGTACTGCCACCTGTTCGCTCGTGAGCAGCCGGACCTCAACTGGGACAACGCCGAGGTGCGGCAGTACTTCCTCGACACGCTGCGCTTCTGGGCAGACCGGGGCGTCGACGGGTTCCGCATCGACGTGGCGCACTCGCTCGCCAAGGACCTGTCCGCTCCCTTGCGCAGCCAGCCCAACCTCGACCGCATCCTGCCCCTCGACGGCTCGGACCCGCTCTACGACCGGGACGAGGTGCACGAGATCTACCGCTCGTGGCGCGGGGTCTTCGACGAGTACGACCCGCCGAAGATGGCGGTCGCCGAGACGTGGCACCCGACGACGAGCCGGACCTACCTCTACGCCCGACCCGACGAGCTCGGGCAGGTCTTCGACTTCTCCCTGCTCAAGTCGGAATGGCACCCGGACCAGTTCCGCGCCGTCATCACCCGGTCGATCGACGAGCACCGGTGCGTGGGCGGGGCGATCACCTGGGTGCTCTCCAGCCATGACGTGCCCCGGCACGCGTCCCGCTACGCGCTCCCGCTGGGCACGGACCTCGACGCGTGGCTGCGCGGTGACGGCACGCAGCCGGCGGTCGACGAGGCGACGGCGAGCCGGCGGGCCCGCGCCGCGACGGTCATGATGCTCGCCCTGCCCGGGTCGGCCTACCTCTACCAGGGAGAGGAGCTGGGGCTGCTCGAGGTCGCGGACCTGCCCGAGGAGTGCCTGCAGGATCCCGTGTTCGAGCGGACCGGCAGACGGCTCAAGGGACGGGACGGATGCCGGGTGCCGCTCCCGTGGGAGAGTGGCGGCCGGTCGTACGGGTTCGGCGAGGACGGAGCGTGGCTGCCGCAGCCGGCCTGGTTCGCCGCGTATGCCGTGTCGGCCCAGCAGGGCCGCGACGGCAGCTCGATCGAGCTCTACCGACGGGCCCTGGCGCTGCGCCGCGCGGCCGTTCCCGACGCTGGTGACTCGTTCGCCTGGCGCCCCAGCGGGCACCCGGAGGTCCTGCGCTTCGCCCGGTCGGCGGGGTGGGAGTGCATGGTCAACTTCTCGGCGCACGCCGTGCCCATCCCGGGAGACCTGATCCTCAGCAGCGACCCGGAGGCGCGGCAGGAGCTGGCTCCCGATGCCGCCGCCTGGTTCGTGCCGTCCGCGGAACGCGTTTGACGTACGAAAGTGGCCACTCGACGCGGGGGGTGGCGCACGAAAGTGGCCACTCGACGCGGGGGGTGGCGTACGAAAGTGGCCACTCGACGCGAGGGGTGGGTGGCTCGGCTACGGTGGTGGGTGCCGCAGAGGGCGACGGCCGAGGACGAGCGCCGCCTGGGGCAAGGGTTCACGTCCGCGAGGACCTGGGCGACGTGAGGAGTCGACATGCACTTCAGTCCTGCCGACACGGAGAAGCTGCTCCTCGCGGTGGCGGGGATGGTCGCGCGCGACCGGCTGGCCCGCGGCCTGCGGCTCAACCACCCGGAGACGGTCGCGCTGCTCAGCACGTGGGTCATCGAACGAGCGCGCGAGGGCGCGTCGGTGCCCGAGCTGATGGAGTCCGGCCGCACCGTGCTGCGCCCGGACCAGGTCATGGACGGCGTGCCGCAGATGCTCCACGACGTCCAGGTCGAGGCCACGTTCCCCGACGGCCGCAAGCTCGTCACGCTGCACCACCCACTCGGCACAGGAGGGACCGTCCCCGGCGAGGTCCGTGCCGGCGAGGGCGTCGTCACGCTCAACGCCGACCGTGGCGACACTGAGCGGCTGCGCCTCGTCGTCGTCAACACCGGGGACCGTCCGATCCAGATCGGTTCCCATCTGCACCTGCCCGACAGCAACGCGGCGCTGGAGTTCGACCGCGCCGCCGCGCACGGCTTCCGGCTCGACATCCCGTCGGGGACCTCGGTCCGCTTCGAGCCGGGGGTCTCGCGCGAGGTGGCCGCGGTGGCCCTGCGCGGCCGGCGCCGCGTGCCCGGCATACGGCTAGAAGGCGGCGCGCCCCGGCAGGACGGAGCTCTCGATGGTTGAGGTCAGCAGGCAGCGGTATGCCGTGCTCTACGGCCCCACGGTCGGCGACCAGGTCCGCCTCGGCGACACGGACCTGTGGATCGAGGTCGAGGAGGACCGCACGGTCGGCGGCGAGGAGGCCATCTTCGGCGGGGGCAAGTCCATCCGCGAGTCCATGGCCCAGGGCACGCGCAGCAGCGCCGAGGGCGCCCTGGACACCGTCATCACCAACGCCGTCGTCCTCGACCACTGGGGCATCGTGCGTGCCGACGTCGGCATCCGGGGCGGGCGCATCGTCGCCCTGGGCCGGGCCGGAAACCCCGACATCGCCGACGGCGTCCACCCCGACCTCGAGATCGGCCCCGGGACGGACGTCATCGCGGGGGAGGGCCGGATCCTCACGGCGGGCGGCGTCGACCTGCACGTCCACTTCCTCTCGCAGAGCCAGGTCCACGAGGCGCTCGCGACCGGGCTGACCACCCTCGGTGGCGGGGGCACCGGCCCCTCCGAAGGGTCGAAGGCCACGACCGTCACGCCGGGCCCCTGGCACCTGCAGTCCGTGCTGCGCGGTCTCGACGACGCCCCGGTCAACCTCCTGCTCATGGGCAAGGGCAACACGATGAGCGCCCCGGGGCTGCGCGAGCAGGCCCTCGGTGGCGCGGCAGCCTTCAAGTGCCACGAGGACTGGGGGTCGACCCCGGCCGTGATCGACGCAGCCCTCCGGGCTGCCGACGAGTTCGGCCTCCAGGTGGCCCTGCACAGCGACAGCCTCAACGAGGCGGGATACGTCCAGTCCACCCTCGCCGCGATCGGTGGACGGTCCATCCACGCCTTCCACACCGAGGGCGCGGGCGGGGGCCACGCGCCGGACATCATGGAGATTGCCAGTTATCCGAATGTCCTTCCAGGATCGACGAACCCGACACTTCCGCACACCGTCAACACCGTGCCGGAGCACCTCGACATGCTCATGGTGTGCCATCACCTCAACCCTTCCGTGCCCGAGGACCTGGCCTTCGCGGAGTCGCGGATCCGGGCGACCACCATCGCGGCGGAGGACATCCTGCACGACCTCGGAGCGCTGTCGATGACCTCCTCCGATGCGCAGGCCATGGGGCGCATCGGTGAGGTCATCACCCGGACGTGGCAGGTGGCGCACGTCATGAAGGGCAGGCTCGGGGCGCTCGGCGGGGGACTGCCTGCTGACAACGAGCGGGCCCGCCGCTACGTCGCGAAGTACACGATCAACCCGGCCATCGCGCACGGGATCGACCACGAGGTCGGTTCGGTCGAGCCGGGCAAGCTCGCCGACCTCGTCCTGTGGGAGCCCCGGTTCTTCGGCGTGCGCCCGTCGGTCGTGCTCAAGGGTGGCGCCATCGTCTACGCGGCGCTGGGGGACCCGAACGCGTCCATCCCGACACCCCAACCGGTCCTCATGCGACCCGCGCTCGTGTCCGCCGGCGCGGCAGACCTGTCCGTCACGTTCGTCAGCCCAGCCGCCCTCGAGGACGGCCTCGCGGACCGGCTCGGTCTCCGGCGTCGCCTTCTCGGGGTGCGGCCGACGCGGGGTGTGTCGAAGGCCGACATGCGCAACAACGACGCCCTGCCCACGATCGACATCGACCCGGAGAGCTTCGAGATCACGATCGACGGAGAGCGGGTCGTGCCCGCGCCGGTCACCGAGCTGCCGCTGGCACAGCTCTACTCGCTGTTCTGATGACTGCCCCACACCGGCCGATCGCCCCCGTGCCAGCCGCCGCAGGCCCCCCTCCTGCGGAACACCTTGCGGCAGTGGACTTTGCCCTCATGCTGCTCGCCGACGGCCGGCTCCCGGCCGGTGGACATGCCCAGTCCGCCGGCCTCGAGGCGGCGCTCAACGGCGGCATGAGCGTGGCCGACATCCCGGCATACCTCACCATGCGCCTGCGCACGGTCGCCACCGTCGACGCGGGCGTCGCAGTGACCGCCCTTGCCGCGCTTGCCGATTCGGACCCTGACCGGCTCGTCGCGGTCCAGCGGCACTGGGCGGCCCGCACCCCGAGCCACGTGCAGCGCCAGTCGTCGCTGACGCTGGGGCGCGGCCACCTGCGGCTCCTGCGCCATCTCTTCCCGGGCCACCCCGTCACCGAGGCGCTCGCGGCGGTCGACGGCCCCTGCCGGCCACTCCTGCTGGCCGGGTTCGGCGCGGTCACGGGCCTGGGCCCCGTGCAGCTGGCCACCCTCGTCTGCTACGACGACGTGCAGTCGGTCACCGCGGCCGCGCTCAAGCTCGTGCCGCTCGACCCTGCCCACGCCGTCCGGTGGGCCCTCGACTGCCGTCCCACCGTCGACGCCGTCGTCGCGCGGGTCGCCCACCTCGTCGACCCGGGTGACATCCCGGCGACCGCCGCGCCGCTGCTGGAGCAGTGGATCCACGCCCATGCCCGCGACACGAGGAGACTCTTCAGTGCCTGACGCCACCGCCCCCTCGACCCTGCGGCTCGGCGTGGCCGGCCCCGTGGGCACGGGCAAGAGCTCGCTCATCGGGCTGCTCTGCCGCAAGCTCGGCTCCTCCCTGTCCGTGGGGGTCATCACCAACGACATCTACACCGACGAGGACGCCCGCATGCTCCGAGCCGCCGGAGTGCTCGACCCGGAGCGCATCCGCGCCGTGCAGACCGGCGCGTGCCCGCACACAGCGATCCGCGACGACATCACCGCCAACCTGCTGGCCGTCGAGGACCTCGAGCGCGACTTCGCCCCGCTCGACCTCGTGCTCGTCGAGTCGGGCGGCGACAACCTCACCGCCACGTTCTCGCCGGCGCTCGTGCACGCGCAGGTCTTCGTCCTCGACGTCGCGGGAGGGGGAGACGTCGTCCGCAAGGGCGGCCCCGGGATCAGCCGGGCCGACCTGCTCGTCGTCAACAAGACCGACCTCGCCCCGCACGTCGGGGTCGACGCGGCCCTCATGGTCACGGAAGGCAGGCTGGCCCGCGAGGGCCGCCCGGTGCTCGGACTCTCGCGCCACGACCCGGAATCGATTGCGGCGCTGACCGGTTGGGTCGTCGAGACGGTCGAGCGGCATCGGGCTGGAGAGCTGGTGGCCACCGACCCGGGCCCGATGGCGCCCCACTCGCATGCCGGGGGGCAGGTGCACAGCCACGCGGTGGCCGCCGACACTCATGACCACCACTGACGTGCTCGTCGAGGCTGGACCCGGCCACCCGCGCGTCCGGCTGAGGAGCGGGGTCCTCGCGCCGCGCATCCTGGCCACCGCCCCGGGGACGGCCCGGATCGCCCTGGTCGCAACGACGGCAACCCTCCTCGGCGGCGACGCCGTCGACATCTGCGTCCGGGTCGACGACGGACAGCGCCTCGAGCTCGACGACATGGCGGCCACCGTCGCCTACGACGGACGCGGCCGGCCCGCCCGCTGGCACGTCTCGGTCGCCGTGGGACACCGCGCCACGCTCGTCTGGCGCGGTGAGCCGCTCGTCGTCTCCGACGGCGCACACGTGGCCCGCTCGACCCGCCTCGACATCGCGGAGGGCGGCAGGCTGCTGCTGCGCGACGTCGTCGTCCTCGGCCGACACGGCGAGCGCGGCGGCTCCCTGCGCTGCAGCACGCACGCGACGTATGCCGGGGCGCCCCTCCTCGTCGAGCAGCTCGAGCTCGCGGACGGACCCGACGGGCTGCGCTGCGCCCCCGGGGTGCTCGGCACGGCTCGGGTCGTCGAGACCATCACGTGCGTGGCCGACCCGGTGCCACGCCACATGGTGACCGACGACGACCACACCGTGCGGCTCGACCTGGCCGGCCCGGGGCTGCTCGCCCGGCACCTCGGCACGCACGCCCACGGCTCGCCGCTGGCCACGACGTGGGACCGCCTCAGCGCCGCCTTCGGCAGCGGGAGGGCAGGACGGTGACCAGGTGGGTGAGCGGCCCCGCCCTGGTCGACGGGGCGATCGTCGATGCGCTCATCGAGATCGACGGCGACCGGATCATCACCGTCGCGGCCGCCGATGGCCGGCTGGCCGCCGACGTGGTCGCGGAGCCGACCGCCCACGACGTGGACGCCGTGGACGGGACGCTGCTGCCGGCATACGTCGACCTCCACTGCCACGGCGGGGGTGGCACCGCCTTCACCGACCTCGACCCGGACGCGGCGGCCGTGACCGCGCGACACCACCACGAGCGGGGGTCGACGAGCCTGCTGGCCAGCCTCGTCACGATGAGCGCTGCCGACCTCGAGCGGGGTGTCTCGATCCTCGCCGACCTCGCCGACGACGGCCTCGTCGACGGCATCCACCTCGAAGGCCCGTGGATCTCCAAGGCCCGCTGCGGTGCCCACGACCCGGGTCTCGTCCGCGACGCGGCGCGTGCGGAGGTCGACCGGCTCCTCGACCTCGGGCGCGGGCACATCCGGCAGGTCACGCTGGCCCCGGAGCGAGAGACCGGACTCGAGCTCGTCCGGTGGCTGGCGGGCGCCGGCGTGCACGCAGCGGTCGGTCACACGACGGCCACCTTCGGACAGGTGGAAGCGGCCGTCGACGCGGGGGCCGACCTCGCGACGCACCTCTTCAACGGGATGGAGCCGTGGCACCACCGCAGTCCCGGTGCGGTGCCGGCGCTGCTGCGGGCCGCGGCGGCCGGCGCCATGACTCTCGAGCTCATCGCCGACGGCGTCCACCTCGACGACGCGACGGCGCGCACCGTCGTCGACCTCGTCGGGCGCGGCCGGGTGGCGTTCGTCTCCGACGCCATGGCGGCGGCCGGCATGGGCGACGGACGCTACGTGCTGGGCGGGCTCCCGGTGGTCGTGCGGGGCGGCGTGGCCCGGCTCGGGCGCGATGCCGACGAGGCGTCGGCGGCCTCGATCGCCGGTGGCACGAGCCACCTCGCCGACATCGTGGCGCGCGCGGTCGCAGCCGGCCTGCCGGTGCCGTATGCCGCCCAGTGTGCCTCCGGGACGCCGGCGGCACTGCTGGGGCTCGATGACCGTGGGGCCATCCGTCCCGGGTCCCGCGCGGACCTGGTCGTCGTGGACGACGGCGCGAGCGTGACCCGGGTGATGAGAGCAGGCCGCTGGCTCGGACCCTGACTGGCGAACCCCGCTCGGCAAGGGGCTCGCCGGACGAACGGGCCGGAGGTCAGCCGTGCCGGCAGTGCTCCCGCACGCACCTGCGCAGCTCGTCCGGGGAGATGCCATTGCGGGCCAGGAACTTCGCGCCGACCTCGGTGAGGCAGTCGACGAGGTCGCACAGGTCGGGACCGCCGCCCCCGGTCTGGCCACCGGTGTCCGGCGGGGGTGGGTTGTCGCCTCCCGGGATGCACGCGGCGGTGAGCAGCTGCTCGCGCGTGAAGTCGGAGCCCCGGAGGGTGAGCCCGTCGGCGACGACCCGGACGTGGTAGGTGCCGGCAACCGGGGTGGGCAGCGTCGCGGTGAACACGCCCGGCGCGCCTTCGGTCAGGGTCACGGTGAGGTGGCCGAGCGGACCGTCGACGTGCGCGACCACCCGCGCCCGGTGCTCCACGGGGAGGCCGTACTCGGTCAGCGACGCGACGAGCGCGGCGCTGCTGCCCGGCTCGATGCTCGTCTGGGCCAAGGTGGCTGCCAGGCGCAGGTTCGAGGCGGCATACACGTTCACGGAGTAGCGCGCACCGTTAGCCATCGCTCTGGCGAAGGCGTCGCCGCCGTCGTTGCCGTCGTTGTCGCGCCGGCGCAGTCGCAGCAGCTGCTCCTTCCAGGACCCGTCGTCGACGGTGAGGACGGCGTGCCACGTGCCGGCGTGTGCGCCGGCCCCGATCGGCACCGGCAGGCCGGTGCGGAAGTAGCGCATCGCGTCTCCTTCACCGGCGGTGGCGCCCACGCCGGCGGCGGACGAGGCGTCGATGACGTCGCCGTCCGGCGTCTCGAGGGACAGGTCGATGACGGGCAGATCCTCGAGCAGGACGACCGTCGCATCGATGTCGCCCTCGTTGAGCACGAAGGGAATCCGCAGTTTCACGCCGGGCTGCAGGTAGCCGGACGGGTCGACGACGATCGCGGTGTCGGTGACACCGGCGAGGATCTGCAGGAAGTACTTGCTCAGCCGGAAGTAGTCATCCGTGCCGGGAGTGAGCGCGCCGGTCAGCAGGAGGTAGCCGCCGGTGTTGTGGGCCAGCTTGCGCAGCGCCACGGTCGAGACCTGCGCCTCGTTGCCGAGGCCGATGGCGAACGTGCGCTGGTCGATGCTCGCTGCCACGCTGTCGATGCTGGCCGGCTGGTTCTCCAGGCCGTCGGTGAAGACGATCAACGCCTTCTGCTGGAAGGCCCCCGACGGCACGGCGCCGAGGACGCTGCGGGCGAGGACGACCCCGTCCCCGATCGACGTGGCTCCAGCAGGGTTGGTGTGGTGGTTGGCGACGGCCGTCAACGCCTGGACGCGGCCCGGATCGAAGTCGCCGCCGGGTCCGATCGTCGTGACGGCCAGACCGGGGTAGGTGGGGTCGGTGACCGGGTAGGCGTCGGTGTCGAAGCGGATCAGGCCGAGCCCGTTGCCGGCCTGGATGAGCTGCGCGAACCGTCCAGCGGCCTGGCGCAGCACCTGGACTCGGGTGGCGCCCGCGGTTCCCGCCGGGTCGTCCATGCTCCCGGACTGGTCGAGGGCCATCATCACCGCAACCGTGGGACGGGCGACGGAGTTGCCGGAGAGGTCGAAGACGAAGTCCTGACCGGTCTGGTCGCAGTGCACGGTCACGGAGCCGGCGGGCGCAACGCTGCCGGCCGCCCCGCCCGTCATGCCGAACCAGATCCGCGCCTCACTGAAGGGCGCCAACGAGTGCGACACCGTGATGCTTCCCCCGGGGGTCAGCACCACGTAGGGGCCCCCGGGGCCGGCGGTCACCCTGAGGGTGACCGGGTGGCAGGCGAAGACCCGGAACACCGCGGCCCGGGCGGTGGTCTCCCCGGTCGGGACGTCGTCGAAGGTGATGTGGCGGCCGGGGTTGACGACATCGAGCAGCGCCACCTCGGGGACGGTGTCGTAGCACGGAGGCGCCACGACGGAGGGGTCCTTGTAGGTCTTGACCACCTGCTGGTTGTCAGGCGGCGCCCACGGCCGAAGCTGCAGGCCGGGGTTGGCGGCGTTGCCGGCCCACGGCTCGACTGGTCCGTTGAGGCCGGGGTCGGCGCTGTCGGTGTGGTAGACGGTCGCCGGGTCCAGCCGCTCCGGATGGCCGCTCTGGGTCTGCCACATCGCGTAGAGGCGGTCGACGTTGGAGTGCAGCAGGAACACGAACGGGTCGTGGAACGAGTAGTGCGGCTGCGTGATCGTCCCGCCGATGAAGCCGTGCGCGTCGGCATGGACCTGCTGGATGTTGGCGTTGAACACCTCCCAGCTGCCTGATCCGACGACGGTCGCGTCGCTGAGGCTGACCGGCGAGCTCGACAGGCTCGCGCTGCCCCCGTTGACCTGCCGCCAGATGCGCGAGTGGCCGCCGCCCTCTGTCGACTCGAACGCCCCGAACGGAGCACCCGCGTCACCCTGGTCGCTGCCCATGAACGCGGGCGTGAAGAGATTGGCCCGGCCACCGGCCGTGCTGCGCGGGTCGACGGTGAAGTCCCAGTAGTGCAGCGACAGCTCGGGGTCGACCTCGCGAAGGAGCTGCTCCAGGCGGTTGACGATCTCCCGGTGCCACGGCACGAAGCCTGGGCCGGCGTGCACGTCCACCCCGGCGAGGTGGGCGTTCTTGTGGATGTCCTCCTGCTTGTCCCAGTGCGTCACCCCGTCCGGGTAGACGAGCGCCGTGTCCAGGGCAAGGAACGCGGCGAGCAACCGGTCCCGCTCCGCCTGGGAGACCAGCGCGATGTCCCGCCTGATGCCGTCACCAATGGTCATGATTTCCCCCTCAGTTCGTGAGCGCCCCAGTCGGCCCTCTGGACAAGGAGGCGCCGACGGCCCGGCAGATACGCGAGTCGGGATCACCGCGACCGTCGCGCTACGGTGAAGCCTCCGCAGGGGCCGCCCCTGCGGAGGCGAGGGGGCCTCATGTCGACGCGGGCGCGGGCTCGTGGCACAGCACAGGCGTCGGTGGCGGTGGTGCTGTCCGGAGCGGCCGCACGAGGGGCCTTCCAGGCGGGCGCCCTTGCCGAGCTCATCCCCGCGCTCGAGCGGGACGGGCTGCGTCCCGGTGTGTGGCTGGGGACGAGCGCAGGCAGCATCAACGCGACCCTCTGGGGCGCCCGAGCGCACCTGCGCGCGCGCACCAGTGCGGAGCAGGTGCTGGGGATCTGGGAGGGGATGAGCGACCGCGACGTCTACCGGCCCAACGCGCGAGCCGGGCTCGACTGCGTGGTCGGGGCACTGCTCGGGGTGGGCGCAGGACCGTCGAGCCTGCTCGACACGACGCCGCTGCGTCGCGCCGCGGCCGAGAACCTCGACGTCACCCAGCTCGAGGCCAACGTCAGGGACGGTGCCCTCGACGCCGTCGGCGTCGTCGCGACGCGGATGCCGCCGACTCCCGGCGAGCCGGCGTCCGGTCCGGCCGGGGCGCGCAGCGTCCTGTTCCTCGACGAGCACGGGCGAAGCGGGTATGCCGGTGACCTGGAGCGAGCACTCGACGTCGTGCGCGGGCCGGTGACCGCCGAGCACGTGCTGTCATCCGCGTCGGTCCCGGTGGCGTTCCCGCCGGTCCAGGTGAGCGCGCCGGCCGCGGCTGCCGGCTGGTACATCGACGGTGGGGTCCGGCTGAACGCGCCGCTGCACCCGGCGGTCGGGCTGGGGGCGGACCGGATCGTCCTCGTCTCCGCGACGGCCACCCATTACGCCGACGGGCCGCTGCCGTCGGACGAGTCCGGGCGGGGCCCGGACATCGCGGACGGAGCCAGCCAGGTCCTGGACGCCGCGCTGGCCGATCGGACGATCGAGGACCTGAGGGCACTGCGGCGCACCAACCGCCTGCTTGCCCAGACGGCACCGCCGCGTCACGCGCGGCTCACCGCCCGCTCCGGCCGCCCGTACCGACCGATCGAGGTGATGACCGTGTCACCGCCGCCGGGGGAGCTGGGGCGCCTCGCCGCGCAGGCCTTCGAGCGGCGTGGCCTCGGACGGCTCGCCCACGTCGGGAACCGGCTGCTGGAGAGGGGCATCCGCGGCATAGGGGATGGCGTCGGCCGGCGCGAGCTGCTCAGCTACCTGCTCTTCGATCCTCTCTACTTCACCGACAGCGTCCGGCTCGGGCGCGCCATGGCGCGAGCTGCCTACGCGGCGGGCTGGACGAGCTGAGGTCTGGTCGACCGAGCCAGCTCGTCATCAGCGCGGGCCTCGGTGCGTCGGCCAGGTGAGGCATGGGCCGACGCGACGGTGGGCGAGTGGCGGACGCACCTCGTCGCCGGGCGAGACCATTGGTACACTGACTTCTGGTCATATACACCTTTACTTGGAGGGGTCCGCTCATCGCTGCTGACTACTCGCCGTCGGTTGCCGTCTCCACGGTGATCTTCGGCCTCGGCGCGTCCGCCGAGGGCTCGCGCTCGGCGCTGCAGCTGCCGCTCGTCAGGCGGGTGCGGGAGCCCTACCGCGGCCGGTGGGCGCTGCCCGGGGGACCGCTCGGTGCGACGGAGTCGCTCGCCGACGCGGCCCGCCGCAACCTCTTCGAGACGACCGGCCTGGCGCCCCGCTACCTGGAGCAGCTCTACACGTTCGGGGCGGTGGAGCGCTCGCCCGACGAGCGGGTCGTCTCGATCGTGTACTGGGCGCTGGTCCGGGCCGACGAGGCCGACCAGGCGCGGACGACCGAGAACGTCCGGTGGATGCCCGCCGACGACCTGCCCCCGCTCGCGTTCGACCACGACGAGATCGTGGCCTACGCGCTGGGCCGCCTGCGGGGCAAGGTGGAGTACAGCCCGATCGCGCACGCCCTCCTCGGCGAGGAGTTCACCCTCGCCGAGCTGCGCGACGTCTACGAGGCGGTGCTGCGTCGCGCCCTCGACCCGGCGAACTTCCGTCGCCAGATCGAGGCCTCCGGCACCGTCGAGCCCACCGGGCGCTTCCTCGCCGGTGGCCGCCACCGCCCGCCGAGGCTCTACCGCAGCCGCGTCGCCCCCTGAGCCCCCTCACCGATCCCAAGGAGCAGCCCCTATGCCGTCGACCGACGCCCTTGTCCGCACGCCCGCGCCATTCGACGCCTCCACCGCGACCTGCTCACCCGGGCTCGCCGAGGGCCCGTGGGTGCTCGACCTCGGCCTGCCCGGATACGGCCCCGGAGCCTCGGAGTCGGACGTCCTGCCGCCCGCCTCGCCGACGCAGGGCGAGCTGCCCGAGGAGTACCGCGTGGCCCAGCTGCCGGAGCTCGCCGCCCGGATCGAGGCCGCGAAGGCCGCGCTCGGACAGCGGGTCGTGGTGCTCGGACACTTCTACCAGCGGGACGAAGTGGTGCAGCACGCCGACGCGGTCGGCGACTCCTTCCAGCTGGCCGGCGCCGCCCGCAGGCACCCCGAGGCTGAGACGATCGTCTTCTGTGGCGTGCATTTCATGGCGGAGACCGCAGACATGCTCTCCCGTCCGGACCAGGCGGTCATCCTGCCCAACCTCGCGGCCGGGTGCTCCATGGCCGACATGGCTGACCTCGACAGCGTGGAGGCGTGCTGGGACCAGCTCGAGGACCTCTTCGGCACCGAGGCCGACGCCGACGGGCGCGTCCCGGTGGTCCCGGTCACCTACATGAACTCCTCCGCGGCGCTCAAGGCCTTCTGCGGCGAGCGCGGCGGCATCGTGTGCACGTCGTCCAACGCGCAGGCGGTCCTCGCCTGGGCCCTGGAGCGCGGCCAGCGCGTGCTCTTCTTCCCCGACCAGCACCTCGGCCGCAACACGGCCAAGGCGATGGGCGTGCCGGTGGAGCAGATGCCGACCTGGGACCCGCGCAAGCCCCTGGGCGGCAACGACGTCGACACACTCGCCGCGGCGCGCGTGGTGCTCTGGCACGGGTTCTGCTCGGTGCACAAGCGATTCACGGTCGCGCAGATCGACCGGGCCCGCGCGGAGCACCCGGGGGTGCGGGTCATCGTCCACCCCGAGTGCCCCATGGCGGTCGTCGACGCCGCCGACGGGGCGGGGTCGACCGACTACATCGTCAAGGCCATCGCCGCCGCCACGGAGCCGACGACCTTCGCGATCGGCACCGAGATCAACCTCGTCAACCGGCTCGCGACGCAGTATCCGCACCACCGGATCTTCTGCCTCGACCCGGTCATCTGCCCGTGCTCGACGATGTACCGCATCCATCCCGGCTACCTCGCGTGGGTGCTCGAGCGGCTCGTCGCAGGCGAGGTCGTCAACCGGGTGCAGGTCCCCGAGCGCACCGCGACGCACGCCCGCGTCGCGCTGGAGCGGATGCTGGCGGCCCGCCCATGACGCGCGTCGCGGTCGTGGGGGCCGGGGCGGCGGGCATGCTCACCGCCCTCAGGTTGGCGGCATACGCCGACGTGGTGCTGCTCACGAAGGGGGCGCTCGGAGACGGCAACACCGGGTGGGCGCAGGGCGGCATCGCCGCTGCCGTCGGCCCGGGCGACAGCCCGGACCTGCACGCGTCCGACACGCTCGCGGCCGCCGCCGGGCTAGCGGACGCCCAGGTCGTCCGGCTGTTGAGCGGCGCCGGCCCCGCCTGTGTGCGCGAGCTCGCCGAGCTCGGGGTCGGCTTCGACACGGACGGCGCAGGGCCGGCCCTCGGGCTGGAAGCGGCCCACTCCGTGTCGCGGGTGCTCCACGCGGGCGGTGACGCCACCGGCGCGGCGATCGCCAGGGCCCTGGCCCGAGCGGTGCGGGTCAGCGACGTCGACGTCCGGGAGCACCGCTTCGTGACGGATCTCGTCCTGGGCGGCTCACGGGTGGCCGGCGTCGAGGCGCTCGGGCCCCACGGGAGGGAGGTCCTCTACGTGGACGAGGTGGTGCTCGCCTCCGGCGGCGCCGGCTCCCTCTACGCGTTCAGCACCAACCCGGTCGGGGCGACCGCGGACGGCGTCGCCATCGCCGCGCGCGCCGGCGCTCTCCTCGCCGACCTGGAGTTCCTCCAGTTCCATCCCACCGCGCTCGCCGGCCCGGACACGTTCCTCGTCTCCGAGGCCGTGCGGGGCGCCGGTGCGGTGCTGCGGGACGAGTCGGGTCGGCGCTTCCTCGGGGACGTGCACCCGGCCGGGGAGCTCGCCCCTCGCGACGTCGTCGCGCGCGGCATCGCCGCGGCCATGGCCCGGCAGCACGGACGGCCGGTCACCCTCGACGCCACGGGTGTGCCCGACCTCGCCCGCCGCTTCCCGTCGATCCACCGGGCCGTGACCGCCCGTGGTTGCGACTGGACCCGCGAGGGGGTCCCGGTTGCCCCCGCCGCCCACTACTGGATGGGCGGGGTGGCCACCGACGCGGAGGGGCGCACAAGCCTGCCGGGCCTCTGGGCCGTGGGCGAGGTGGCCTGCACCGGCGTCCACGGAGCCAACCGGCTCGCCTCCAACTCGCTCCTGGAGGCCCTGGTCTTCGCCGCCCGGTGCGCCGAGGCCATGCGCGACGGCGCGGACCGGCCCCTCGACGCGCCCGTCGACGTGCCCGTCGACGCGCAGCCGCTGCCCGAGACCAGCAGCACGTCGACCGGCCTGCCGGTCGACGTGCCGTTCTCGCGCCCGGACCTGCAGGCCACCATGTGGATCGGGGCCGGCCTGGTGCGATCGCGGGAGTCCCTGGAGGCCGCCGCCGCGACGTTGGCGGCGTGGCGGCGCAGCATGCGCGAGCCGGACTCCGTCGCCGATCTCGAGGACGCCAACCTGCTGCTCGCCGGAGCGCTCCTCGTCGACGCAGCCCTGCAGCGCCGCGAGTCCCGCGGCGCGCACTTCCGCGCCGACCATCCGCACCCCGATCCCGGGCAGGCCGTCCGCCGGCTGCGGCGCATCCCCGCCACGGCGCCCACCCTGACCGAACGGAGCCCCGGATGGCGCTGACCGCCGCTGTCATCGACCGCACGGTCCGCGCCGCCCTGGAGGAGGACGCGCCCTCGGGCGACCTCACCTCGGAGTGCCTGGTGCCGGCCGATGCGAGCATCGAGGCCGCGCTCGTGGCCCGCCAGCCGGGCGTCCTCGCCGGAGGCCCGGTCTTCGCCGCCGCCTTCGCCCTGACCGACCCTCGCGTGGTCGTCGACCTGCGGGTCGCCGACGGGACCGCGTTCGGGGCGGACGACGTGCTCGCCACAGTCCACGGCCCGGCCCGCAGCGTCCTGCAGGCGGAGCGGGTGGGGCTCAACTTCGTCCAGCGGATGTCCGGCATCGCGACGCTGACGGCCCGTTACGTCGAGGCGGTGAGCGGCACCCGCGCGCGCATCGTCGACACGCGGAAGACGACCCCGGGGCTGCGCGCGTTCGAGCGGTATGCCGTGACCGCGGGCGGAGGGCGCAACCACCGCGCCTCGCTCTCGGACGCCGTGCTGGCGAAGGACAACCACCTCGCCGTGCTCGCGGCCGGTGGCGCCAACCTGTCGGAGGCCCTCCGGAGCGTCCGTGCGGCGCTGCCGCACACGGTCCACCTGGAGGTGGAGGTCGACCGGCTCGACCAGATCGAGCAGGTGCTGGGCGGCGGCGTCGACACCATCATGCTCGACAACTTCTCGCTGGAGGACCTGAGGGCCGGGGTCGCCCTCGTCGCCGGCCGCGCGACGGTCGAGGCGAGCGGTGGGGTCGACCTCGACACCGTCGCGGCCATCGCCGCGACCGGGGTGGACGTCATCTCGGTCGGCGCGCTGACGCACAGTGCCCCGGCCCTCGACCTCGGCCTCGACGCCACCGTCCACGTGGCGGCCATGGAGCCGGCATGACGATCTACCTCGACCACGCGGCCACCAGCCCCGTCCGGCGGGAGGTGCTGGAGGCGATGTGGCCGTTCCTCACGACCGAGCCCGCGAACCCGTCGAGCCGCCACACGCCGGGCCTGCGGGCGCAGCGTGCGCTCGCCGCGGCGGTCGAGGAGATCGCCGCGGTGCTCGGCTGCCGGCCTGGCGAGGTGATCCTCACCTCCGGCGGCACCGAGGCGGACAACCTTGCGGTCAAAGGCATCTCCCTGGCCCGGCCACGCGGCCGGCACGTCGTGACGACCGCGGTCGAGCACCCCGCGGTGCTCGAGAGTTGCCGATCCCTGGAGCGCAGCGGCTTCGCCATCACCAGGGTGCCGGTCGACCGCGACGGCATCGTCGACCCTGCAGCCGCGACCGCCGCGATCCGGGAGGACACGACCTTGGTGTCGGTGCAGCTCGCCAACAACGAGGTCGGTTCCGTGCAGCCCGTGGCCGACATCGCGGCGGCCGCCGCGCGGCACCGGGTGCCGGTGCACACGGACGCAGTGCAGGCCGTCGGCTGGCTACCGGTCGACCTGGGCGAGCTCGGCGTCGACGCGATCTCGGTCGCAGGCCACAAGATCGGCGCCCTGCGCGGCACCGGCGTCCTCGCCGTCCGCAGCCGGGTGCCGCTGGAGCCGCTGCTGCACGGTGGGGGCCAGCAGCGCGGGCGGCGTAGCGGCACCGAGGACGTCGCGGGCGCGGTCGGCCTCGCCACAGCCCTGCGCCTCGCCGAGCGGGACCGGTCGAAGGCGGCCGAGGTCGCCGCCCGCCGGGACCGATTCGTCCGCGAGGTGGTCGCCGGGGTCGACGGCGCGCAGCTCACCGGCTCCGCCAGCCGGCGCCTGCCGAACAACGCCTCGTTCTGCTTCCGGGGCGTGAGCGGTGAGTCGCTGCTCGTCGAGCTCGACCGCCGCGGCATCGCGGTGTCGAGCGGCTCGGCCTGCGCGGCCGGCAGCGACGAGCCCTCGCCGGTGCTCACCGCCATGGGCTACGAGCCCGAGCTGGCCGGCGCCGCCCTGCGGGTGAGCATCGGCGTGCACACGACGGAGGCGGAGCTGGCGGCCGCCGCCGAGGCGCTCCGGGAGGCGGCCCGGGCCGTGCGGACGCTGGCCTGAGCCGGCGTGGCTGTGAGGCGCCGCCGCACGGTCCACGGCATACGGGCGAGCCCTACCGCATTGGTGCCGTCGGGGGGATGCTGGGGCGATGACCGGACCACCCGCCGCCGCCAAGAAGTTCAACAGGGTGGCGGTGCGGCTGGCTGGTCATCGGTGGTTCCCGCTCTGGGCCGTGCTCCGCCACCGCGGGCGCAGGAGCGGCAGGGAGTATGCCGTGCCGCTCGCGGTGATCCCCACCGACACGACGTTCGTCATCGGCCTGCCGTGGGGACGCGACACGGACTGGGTCCGCAACGTTCGGGCGGCGGGCGGCTGCACGGTCCGCTGGAGGGGAGTCGACTACGAGTGCACCGAGCCGGCCTTCGTCGGGCGCGACGTCGCGCTGGCAGCGGCACACGGGGTGGCGCGCCGGGTGCTCGAGCGGCAGGACTTCCCCGGCGGCTTCCTGCAGCTGCAGCGTCGCGTGCTGCGCTGAGCACTGCTGTTGGCGCAGCCGCCTGCGTCTTCGGGCAGGCGATGCTGGCACACGAGCAGTTGCTGACCGCAGGCGCGCCTCCGGCCCGGGACCGCAGCCCTCATCCGCAAGCGATCCTGGCGCCAGGGCTCCTAGGGTCGCCGACCGGGCGCCTGATGGGTCTCGTACATGCGCAGGGCGACGACCAGGCCCGATGCGGCGGTGAGGGCGGCAACGGCCCAGACGGCGGGGCGGATGCCGAGGGCGTCGGCGAGGACCCCGGTGAGCAGGGCGCCGGCGGCGAAGCCAAGGTCGCGCCACAGGCGGTAGACGCCGATCGCCCGTGCCCTCCAGCTGGGGTGGGCGACGTCCCCGATGCTGGCGAGCAGGGTGGGGTAGACCATCGCGGTGCCGGCGCCGAGCAGGAGCGACCCGACCGCCCACGGGGCGGGCGCGTCCGCTGTCGCGATGACGGCAAGGGCGGCGGCCTGGAGCAGCATCCCGCTCGTGATGAGGTGCTTGCGGCCCCAGCGGTCGGACAGCGCACCCGTGGCGAGCTGTCCCACTCCCCAGACGGCGGGGTAGAGGGCGACCAGTATGCCGGTCTGCCCGAGGGGGAGGCCGGCGGAGGTGAACAGGACGGGGAACACGCCCCAGGCGAGCCCGTCGTTGACGTTGTTGACCAGGCCGGCCTGGCTCGCTGCGGAGAGGGCGGGCTCGCGAAAGCTCGTCAGGGCGAACACGCGCCGGTCCGTCGCTGCGCTCGCGCCCGGCCAGGTGGCGGCCTCGTGGTCCGCGTGGGCCCGCGTCTCCTTGACCGCCAGGGTGGACAGACCGAGGCCCAGCGCGGCGTAGGCGACGCCGACGAGGAAGGGCGCCGGCCGCAGCCCGGCGTCTGCGGCGATGGCGCCCGTGACCAGGGCGGTCACGGCGACGGCGAGGTATCCGGCGGACTCGTTGAGACCCATCGCGAGGCCGCGGCGGCGTGGGCCGACGAGGTCGATCTTCATGATGACCGTCGTGGACCAGGTGAGCCCCTGGCTGATGCCGAGCAGGACGTTGGCCCCCACGACGATCCACCACTGCGGCGCCCAGATGAGCAGCAGGGGGACGGGCAGCGCGGCCAGCCACCCGGCGACGAGCACCGGCTTGCGGCCATACCGCTCGGACCAGGTGCCGGCGGCGTAGTTCGTGCCGGCCTTGGCCACGCCGAAGGCGAGGATGAAGGACAGCGCCGCCGTGTGGGAGTCGAGCCCGAACTCCCGGGTCGCCAGCAGCGGCAGCACGGTGCGTTCCTCACCGAGCATCCCTCCGACGAGGGCGTTGACCGCGACGAGGAGCGCGAACTGGGCGGCGTTGGCCCGCAGCCCGAGCACGGGGGAGGCGGCGTCGCCGGTCAGCCTCACGGGCCGGTTTCCAGGCCCTGGCCCTTGGCGGCCGCCCAGTCGTCGGGGCTGCCCGCGAGCACCGTCACCTGGGCGAAGCCGGCCGCGCGCAGGTGGGCCAGGTGCTCGTCGGTGTGCCCGGGCGTGCCGAGGGCGCGCAGGCGCAGGCCGCCGAGGTCGAGCCGGTATGCCGTGTTGCCCAGACCCTGGTCCGCAACGGGCATCCCCCGCGGTGCGGGCATGCGCGCCGCGTCGGGCTGCCGCTCCCCGTCGGGCACGGCGGTCACAGGCATCGCGCTCAGCTGGGCTTGGCGTAGGCCTTGACGCCGGTGTCGAAGAGGACGCATGGCTCGTCGCCCACCGTCCACGCGTCGTGTCCGGGCTCGAGGTTGACGACGTCGCCGGGCCCGAGGTCGAGCTCACGGCCGTCGTCGAAGCGGATGGTCATCTGCCCGGACAGGCAGATCCCGGTGTGGTGGGTCTGGCAGGAGTCGGTGCCGGCGATCGGCTTGACGTCCGTGGACCAGCGCCAGCCGGGCTCGAAGACGCCGCGGCCGAGGGTGAAGTCGCCGAGAGTGACCACGTCGAGATGGCCGTGGTCCCGGAAGGGGCGTCGCTCGTGCGGGGTGTCGATGTTCTGCTTGTCGGACATGGCGTCCTCCCTCGACTCATTCAATTGGTCTCTTGAATAAAACTCCCGTCCTCGCGCGGTTGTCAAGGGACATCTTGAATATGCTGGGGACTGGAGGTGACGAGATGGCGGATCGCGGTGCCAAGGCGGCGCTCTACGACGCGCTCGTGCAGTCGGCCAAGGCGTTGGCCAGCGGGAGGCGTGCGGAGCTGGTCGACGTGCTCGCCCAGGGTGAGCGGTCCGTGGAGGAGCTCGCGCAGGAGATCGGCCAGAGCGTGGCCAACACCTCCCAGCACCTGCAGCGGCTGCTGCGCTCGGGGCTGGTGCAGTCACGGCGCGAGGGGACGCGGGTCTACTACTCCCTCTCCAGCCCCGTCGTCGGCGACCTGTGGCGGACCATGCGACGGGCCGCGCAGGAGCACGTCGCGGGGCTCGAGCAGCTGGCCGCCGACTACCTGGGCGACCGCAGCACCTTGCGCACGATCACCCGCGAGGACCTGCGCGCCCGGTTGCGCGACGGCGACGTGGTCGTGCTCGACGTGCGGCCCGCGGCGGAGTATGCCGCCGGGCACATCCGCGGCGCGGTCTCCATCCCGATCCGCGACCTCAGGTCGCGTCTTGACGAGATCCCCGAGGGCGCCGACGTGGTCGCCTACTGCCGCGGACCCTACTGCGTCTACGCCGACGAGGCCGTGCGGCTGCTCACCCGCACGGGCGTGACCGCCGCCCGCCTCGAGGACGGCTTCCCCGAGTGGGCGAAGGCCCGTCTCCCCGTGGGCCGTCGCTAGGCCGACCAAGGCAGTGCAGGAGGAGCAGGACCTGCTGAGGCGTTCGTGAGGCACTTTGGCGCCTCCCAAGGCCGCCGTGACGTCCTAGTGTCAGTGCATCGCTGCGGGGATCGGCATGGCCCCGGGCCCCACACTTTCCGAAGGAGGCGGACATGAGCACGCTTGCGCGCAAGCCGACGGCGTTGACCACGGGGTGGTACGCCGCGAAGGACTGCAGCCTGGGGGACTTCCGGGAGGTCGTCGAGCAGACGACCCGGCTCGCGGACTACCCCCACGCGGACGCGGTGGTCGAGAACGTCGTCGTCTACGGTCCCCGCCTCTTCGACCACATCGGCGACCCCGGTAGGCGGCGCGTGGTGCAGGCCGAGCTCGCCGCGGCGCTGCTCGACGGCCCGGGCATCGTCGTCTTCAAGCACGCCTTCGAGCCCGCGGTCGTCGACGCCGCGACCGGGGCCTTCGACCGGCTCATCACGGAGCAGAAGGCGGCAGGCGCCGTCGTGGGTGACCACTTCGCCAAGCCCGGCGCGAACGACCGCGTCTGGGGGGCGCTGGACAAGCTCGCCGTCGCCGACCCGAAGGCGTTCGTCACCTACTACGCCAACGACGTGCTGGCCGTGGTGAGCGAGGCCTGGCTCGGCCCGAACTACCAGGTGACCTCGCAGGTCAACGTCGTCAACCCCGGCGGCCAGGCCCAGGTCGCCCACCGGGACTACCACCTGGGCTTCATGGACCGTGCCCAGGCGCAGGCGTACCCGGCCCAGGTCCACGCCCTGTCCCCGGCTCTCACGCTGCAGGGAGCGGTGGCGCACGTGGACATGCCGGTCGAGACCGGTCCCACCATGTACCTGCCGTACTCGCAGAAGTACGGCCCCGGTTACGTGGCCTACCACGACCCGGCCTTCACCGAGTACTTCGATGGCCACTTCGTGCAGCTGCCGCTGGAGAAGGGCGACGCGGTCTTCTTCAACCCGGCGTTGTTCCACGGCGCCGGCACCAACCGGACGACCGACGTGCGCCGCATGGCCAACCTCCTGCAGGTCTCCTCCGCCTTCGGCCGGGCGATGGAGACGGTCGACACGACGGCCATCTGCGAGGCCATCTACCCCGAGCTCCTTCGGTCGAAGGCGGAGGGCGTCGACAGCTTGCGGCTGGGCAACGTGGTCACCGCCGCAGCCGAGGGCTACCCGTTCCCCACCAACCTCGACCTCGACCGGCCCGTGGGTTCCCTGGCCCCGCAGAGCCAGGCCGAGCTGCTGCAGCAGGCCCTCGACGAGGGCTGGGCGCCGGCGCGGCTCACAGAGGCGCTGGCCGCGCAGCAGGGCCGCCGCCGCTCCCAGGCCGGCTGACGGGTGCGTACGCGCCGACGGGCCACCCGGTAGCTCACTCGAGCTGGAGCGCCGCAGGCTCGTTGAACGGGGTGACGACCTGCACCTGCGACGGCAGGCTGACCGGGCTGCCGGGAAGGAGCCGACCGGCCTGCAGGAGCAGGCGGCAGGCGCGACGCAGGTCCGCCTTGAGGTCGTGGTGCAGCACCACCGTGACCCGGCGGGTCCGCAGCAGCTCGAGGTTGTCCGCGTCGAGGTCGTGGGCCACGAAGACGCCCGGGCGACGACCGACCTCGTCGAACGCCGTCAGGATCGCCCGGTTGCCGCCACCGATGGAGTAGACGGCGTCGATGGCAGGGGAGTCCCTGAGCGCCTCGCGCACCGCCCGGGCCATCGTCTCGTCCAGGCCGTCGGTGTCGGTCACGACGGTCACGTCCCGGTCGGGTGCGAGCTGGCCCAAGGTCGCGCGGAACCCGGTCTCCCGCTCACCCTCGCCGCGGAAGGAGGAGTGGCTCAACGTCAGGAGCACCCCTCCCGTGGAGCCGGCCCAGTTCGTGATCACGTATGCCGCCGTGGCGCCGGCCGCGACGTTGTCCATCCCCACGTATGCCGCCCTCCCGCTGGCGGGGATGTCGGTCACGAACGTCACGGTGGGGATCCCTGCAGCCCGGAGCCTCCTGACCGCCTCGCTCACCTCAGGGTGGTCCGGCGCCTTGAGGATCACGCCGTGCGAGCCTCGACGCGCGATCCGCTCCAGGGCCGCGGCAGCCCGAGCCGGGTCGCTGTGCTCACCGAGGTCGAACCGGGCGCGTACGACCGCCGGCCGCAGCGCCTGCAGCTCGGCCTCGAGGGCGGAGCGGCAGGCGGCGGCGAAGCGCTCGGGCGTCTGCATCACGAGGTCGAGGAGAATCGCCTTGCTGGAGAGGTGGATCTGGGTGCGCTGACGCTGCAGCTCGTCGATCGCCCGCTCCACCTGAGCGGCCGTCTCCGGGCGCACGCCCGGCCGTCCGTGCAGCACGCGGTCGACGGTGGCGCGGCTGAGCCCCGACTGTGCGGCGATGTCGGTCACGCGGTAGGCGCGACGTCGTTGGTCCTGCACCCGTCTCCCTCGCTTTCCGGTGCTCGCTTTCCAGTGCCTCGCCCCCAGTGCCTCGCTCCCGGGCTCGCCCGGGCTATGCGCGAATCACCTCGAGCCCGCAGCGCGACTCCAGCTCGGCCGCCGCCTGCTCGGTCAGGCCGTCGTCGGTGACGAGCACGTCGATGTCGGTGAGGGCCGCGTAGTGGAACACGGACTCGCGGCCAAACTTCGAGTGGTCGGCGAGCAGGACCCGCAGGTGCGCCGACCGCACGAAACCGGCCTTGACCGCGGCCTCGGACTGGTCGGGGGTCGCCAGCCCGTGCTCGATGGAGAAGGCGTTGGTGCCGAGGAACGCGACGTCGGCACGGATGGATCCGAGGTGCTGCAGCGCCCACTCGTCCACGGTGGCGGACGTCTCCGGCCGGAGCCGGCCACCGAGGGTGGCGACGGTCCCCGCCTTGGCGAGCATGGCCATGGCGATGGGCAGCGAGTTGGTGACCGCGATGACGTTCGGGCGCTGCGGGAAGGCGTCGGCCAGGGCGGCGGTCGTGCTGCCCGAGTCGATGAGCACGGCACCCCTGTCGGGGATGAACTGCTTTGCGGCAAGGGCGATCCGCGACTTCTCGGCGGCATACGTCGTCCGCGCCCCGACGTGGGGCTCGTAGGCGACCGACTCCGCCGGGACGGCGCCGCCGTGGACCCGTCGCAGCAGCCCCCGGTCCTGGAGGAACAACAGGTCCTTGCGCACGGTCTCGTGGGTGACGCCGAGCTGCTCCGCGAGCGCGTTGGCACTCACCTGGCCGTGCGCAAGCAGGGTGTCGAGGATGACCTGGTGCCGCAGCGCGGCGAGCTGCGTCTCTCCGGGTCCTGGCGTGGGCCGGTTCACGGCCGGATCAACACCTTGATCTCCTGGCCGCTCGAGGAGGCTGCGAACGCCTCCCTTGCCTGGGTCAGGGGGAACTCGGCCGTGACGAAGTCGGTGGCCCTGACGGCTCCAGCCAGCAGCATCTCGATGGACTTGGCGTAGTCCTGCGGGAGGTACGTCGCACATCCTTGGATGCGGATCTGGTTGTCCTGCACGGTGATCGTGGGGATGACGACGTCAGCCGACGGCACCCCGACGATGGCCACCGTGCCGCCCTTGCTGGCCAGGTGGATGGCGGCGACGATCGTCGCCTGGATGGCGACGCAGTCGAAGACCACGTCGGCGCTCTCGCCGAGGGCCACGCGGACCTGGCCCACGAGGTCTGCCTGGGCGGCGTCGACCACCGCGTCCGCGCCGTGTCGCACCGCGATGTCGCGCTTGCTTGCGAGCGGGTCGGTCATGACGATTCGGCGGGCGCCCTCGTAGCGCGCGACGGCGAGCATCAGCAGCCCGATGGTGCCGCAGCCCATGATGACCACGGCCTGGTCCGTGAGCGGACCGGCGATGCGGCCGGCGTGCACCGGCGTCGACAGCGGTTCGATGAGCGAGGCGGTGACATCGTCCATGCCGTCCGGGATGGGGTGGAGCCGGTCCGCGCGGACGACGAACTCGTCTGCCATCCCGCCCTGGGGATAGCCGCAGCCGAAGAACTGCAGGTTCTCACACAGGTTCTCCTCGCCTCGGCGGCACTGCTTGCACGCCCAGCACGGCAGCGTCGGCTCGACGGTCACCCGCTCGCCGACGACGACGGAGGTCACGTCCGACCCGATCTCGGTGACGACGCCGGTCACTTCGTGCCCGGGGTAGTAGGGGATGGGGATGAGCGGGTGGCGGCCGTGGAGCGCGTGCGTGTCCGAGCCGCACACGCCGATGGTGACGGTCCGTGCGCGGACTTCGTCCGGTGCCAGGTCGGCCCGTGGCTCCGTGCGCAGCTCGACGGTGTCGAGCCCGGTCACCACGACGCGGCGAATGTCGGTCATGAAGGGATCCCTTTCACGCGCTGGTTGATGGTGCTGACGGTGATGCCGTCGACGCCCCTGGTGCCAGGGGCCGGGTCCACGGTGGTGGCGGACAGGCACGCGGAGCGGCCCCAGGCGAGGGCCCTTGCCATCCGCTCCCGGGGCGCGCCCGGCACGGCGAGCCACCCGGCCAGGAACGCGTCCCCTGCGCCCGCGGTGTTGACAGCGACGAGCGCCGGGCCGCTGCCGTGCAGTGCCTCGATGCCGTCGGTGTGGACGGCGCCGTCGCTGCCGAGGCTCACCAACAGCTCGGTCCCGTAGTCCGCCGCAAGCCTGCCCGCGGCTTCGGCGACGGCTGGTATGCCGGCGGCGGCCATGTCGGCGCCGACGAGCTCGCCGAGCTCCAGACGGTTGGGGGCAAGGAGATCCGCCTTGGCCCGCAAGGCGGCCCGGAGCGCGGGGCCGGACACGTCGACCGCGCAGCGGACGGCATACCGATGAGCCAGGTGGACGAACTCGCCCACCACGTCTGGCGCCATCCCTGGCGGCAACGAGCCGCACAGCGCCAGCCAGGACTCTCCCGCGTGCCGGTCGACGCCGGTGAGGACGGTCTCGAGGGTCCCGAGGAGCGTTTCCACGTCGGCCCGCGCCAGCGGCGTGCCCGGGCCGTTGACCTTGACCGTCTGCCCCGACCCGAGCAGGAGCGAGGTGTTGATCCTCGTCTCACCCTGCACGGGGACCGCGACGTGCTCCACCCCTGCTGCAGCCAGCAGGTCGCCGACGTGGCGCCCGGTCTGCCCGCCGGCGGGAAACACGGCTACTGTCGCGACGCCTGCCAGGTGCAGGGCCCGGGAGACGTTGACGCCCTTGCCGCTGGCCTCGAGCGAGGAGGTCTCGGCGCGGTGGACGTCGACCTCGCCGAGCGGGGCCTCCCCGAGGGCGTAGGTCAGGTCGAGGCTCGGGTTGAGCGTGACGGTGACGATCATGACAGCTCGTCTCCTCGGACGACCGCCGCGAGGCGGGCGACGACCGCCGCGAGCTCGTCGCGGCCCGGTCGCAGGTACTTCCGGGGGTCCACGAGCGTGTCGTCGCCCGTGATGACCGACCGGACCGCCCGCGTGAAGGCCACGTTGAGGATCGTCCCGATGTTGATCTTCACCATGCCGGTCGACACGGCGGCGCGCAGCTGGTCATCGGGGACGCCCGACGAGCCATGCAGGACAAGGGGAACGGGCAATGCCTCTGCAAGCCGGCCGATCAGCTCGAGGTCGAGGGCCGCGGTCCGGTCGGTCATGGCGTGCGAGCTGCCGACGGCCACCGCCAGCGCATCGACACCGGTGGCTGCGACGAACTCGCTCGCCTCGTGGGGGTCGGTGCGCGCACCCGGTGCGTGCGCGCCGTCCTTGCCACCGACCTTGCCCAGCTCGGCCTCGACATAGAGACCGTGCCGATGGGCCCAGTCGGCGGCCGACGTGGTCGCGGCGAGGTTGTCGGCGTAGTCCAGCCGCGACGCGTCGAACATCACCGAGCTCAGCCCGCTCGCGGCCGCCTGGTGAAGCAGGTCGGTGTCCTCGACGTGGTCGAGGTGGACCGAGACGTCGACCGTGGCGCCGGCAGCCACGGCGACCGTGGCGGCGGCAATGGGCTGCAGACGGCCCCGGTGGAACTTCACGGCATTCTCGCTGATCTGAAGGATGACGGGAGTGCCGGCACGCTCGGCGCCCTGGACGATCCCCTCGGCGTGCTCCAGGGTGATGACGTTGAAGGCGGCGATGCCGCGGCCCAGGGTGTGGGCCTGGTGGACTAGGTCGGCCGTCCTTGCGAGCGGCATCGTTCCTCCTGGAGCTCTCTGACGGGTTGTGGGTGGACGCGGCGTGAGGGCAGGTCAGCCGGCGGTCGCTGCGGTCGGCAGGTCGTCGAAGTCGGAGTAGAGACCTGCCGCGAGGCCCGCGAGGAGCGCGGCTCCTCGGCAGCCGGCCTCCTGCGTGGTGGCGCGGCGGATGGGCCCGACCGTCTCGGACTTCGCGGCCATGAGGGCGGTGCTGTGCGTCCACCCGCCGGCGACGAAGAGACGGGTGCGGGCGCCGCTGGCCTGGCCGAGGACGTCGCTGAGCCGGGCCGCCTGAGCGTTGACCGCGTGGGTGGCCGCGCGCCACACCTCTCCCGGGGTGGCAGCGGGATCGATCGTGACGTCTCCGGCACCTGGGCCGAGTATCACCGCTTCGGGCAGGTTCCTTGCGTCGTGGGCCGCGCGATCAAGGTCTGCGAGCCCTTCCCGGTCGACGCCGAGGGCCGTCATGACCTTGCCCAGGAGAAGCCCGCCCTGGGTGGCGCCGAGCAGGCACCAGCGGTCCCGGGCGGCATGCCAACCGACGGTGATGCCCTGGTCGGTGAGACTCTGGATGACGTCTTCGGGCAGACCGGGGGCTGCGGTGCGCAGGATCGCCTCGGCCGTTCCGCACGAGTCGAACTCGTCGCCGGGAGTGTGACAGCCCAGGCCGATGGCAGCCGCTTGGTGGTCGTGTCCCGCCACGGTGAGGACCGCGCCGTCGAGCGCCGCCAGCGGGCCAGCGGTCCGAGCCGTGCCCATCGGAGTTCCCGCCGGGACGAGGTCGGCGAGGAGGGACGCAGGGGCGCCGGACCAGTCGAGTGCCTCCGCCCACAGTGTCCGCGTGGGCAGGTCCAGCCACCCGGTGCGCGAGACGAGGGAGAGCTCGGTCGCGCGTGCCCCACCGAGCCCCCGGACGATCCACTCGGCCACGCTGTAGCGTCCTCGGGCCGATGCCACAGCGGGGACGTGCTCGCGGAGCCAGCGGTGCTTGGTCAGGCTCCACTGCGTCCACAGGGGCAGTCCGGTCCGGCGCGAGAACGTCGCGCCCCCGAGGTCCGCCTGGAGCGCCTGCAGCTCGCGCGCGTCGCGATGGTCGTGCCACGCGATGACGGGAGCGACCGGCGTGTCGGCGGCGTCGGCCAGGATGCCGGACTCGGCCATGCTCGCCACTCCGACGGCGACGATGCGGTCGTCAGGGCACTGTCGCAGCGCGTCCGCGAGGGCGGCCTGGGCGGACTGGAGCAGATGCAGTGCGTCGGTCTCTTCGCCGTATGCCGTGGGGGCCCAGACGGTGGGGGCGCGGCCGACGGCGAGCTCCTGCCCCTCCGGCGTCAGCAGCAGCGCCTTGACCGACGTCGTCCCGGCGTCGATGCCGGCCAGCAGGGATCGTGGCACAGGAGCTCCGGTTGAGGATCGTTGGATCTAACGTTGGGTTTCGCTGGAAACAGTTGTAGAACCCAACGCCTGGTCCTGTCAAGCCCTCGGCCCCGCCTCCCCGCTTGCGACACGGAGCAGCCCGTGGGGCGCGGGAGATCCGGCCCACGGGCTGCCGCCGACCTTCAGTGCATGTGGGAGCCGCCGTTGACGTCATACGTC
>NZ_DASSMH010000022.1:0-21299 GCF_035688975.1 Intrasporangium sp.
AGGCAGAACCTCAGCGTGCCGATGACGCTGTTGCTCGGTCTGGTCGGCTCGGTCATCGGCGGCACGATCGCCAGCCTGCTCGGCACCGGGCGCATCTTCGAGCTGAACTTCATCGGCTTCGTGGCCGCGGTCGTCGCCTCGGTGCTGCTCATCGGGGTGTTCGAGGGGATCAGCTCCCGACGCCATCACTGACGCCTCGCACGGCATAATGACATAATGTCGATTATCGGCGTTGCGCATCAGGGCCTCAACGGCGGTCCGTCCTCCCCACGGGTAGAACTGGATACGACGCTGGGACATCAGCGTGGGCGTGATCCTCATCGGTACGCGTCGGAGCGGTGTACGACGGCGGTCACGGTGACGCGCTTCTGATCGTCGTCAATGCCGTAAACAACCCGGTATGTGCCACGACGAGCACTGTGCCGGTCCTCCATCGGCGGCCTGAGGCGCTTTCCGACGCGATGCGGGTTGTCGAGCAAGGGGCCGATAATGAAGTCATACGCCGCGAAGGCCACGGTGTCGGGCAAGTGCTCGGCGAGCTGACGACGAGCGGTGGGCGAGATGGTGAGCCGGTATCGGTGGCGTGTCACGCCCCGGCCTTGCGTCGCCGCATCGCCTCGGCCAACTCCTCCTCGGACTCAGCTTCACCGCGCGCCAATTCGGCGTCAGAGGACACCAACTGCTTGACGGCCTCCGCGTCGGACAAGACGGCGATGGTCTCTTCAAGCGCCTCGAGGTCGTCCGGCGACAGCAGGATCGCCGACGGTCGCCCATGGACCGTCACCGTGACGCGGTCGTGCTGCCGGTCGACCCGGCCGACCAGCTCGGACAGGTGGGCCTTGGCCTGGGCCAATGACACGGTCTCGCTCATGGTCATAAGTATGACCAACACGGGGTGTATGAGGCAAGCGCTGACGCACGCTACTCCCGTCCTCTTACTCCCGCATACCAGCTCCCGGGCACGGGGCCGTCACGATGGCCACGATCTCTGCGAGCGCGTGCGCGGTCAGAAGCCTGCCTGTCGGGCCACGTCCTGCCGTCGCGCCGGGCGCTCCAACAGCTCGACGAGCCGCGACCCTTCCACCTCGGCCCGGATGCGCGCGCCCGGCGCCCACGCGGAAGCAGCGAAGCGCGGCTCGTCGAGTAGACGCCGCACCGCGGCGGCGATGCGGCCGGGCTTGCCGTCGGCCGCAACGAGAGCCCCGCGCCGCGCTCGGATGCCGGGACATCGTCCGGCTCGACATACGGGGCCCGTCCACACGAGACCAGGCAGGAGGCCGCTGGATCGGCGGTACCCATAGGTCGATGACCAATCGACCGCCCGGCCGCAGGTGGTGGGCCGCATTCTTGAAGCACTGCACCCGCTCGGCCTGCGTCCGTAGGTTCGAGATGCTGTTCCAAGACGAGGAAGACGAGCGAATCGGCTCGGACAGGTCGATTCCCGTCACTGGAACCCCGCGTGCCGCCAACGGGATCCCGACCCGGCCGGTGCCGATGGCGAGCTCCAAAGCCGGCCCGTCCTCGGCCAGGCGCTCAAGCAGGCCGACCGTCGGGTCCAACACCTCTGGTGCGAAACGTTCTGCCGCATCCGCGTCGTAGGTTGCAGCGGTCTCTTCGTCCCAAACTTCACTGGTCGCCACGCTTCGGAGCGTTCCCCGAGCTGCGTGAACGTTGCCAACTGATGATTGCGGCTCAGGGGTGTCTGTCAGGCCCCGACGTATGCCGCGAGGTGCTGCCCGGTGAGGGTGGAGCGAGCGGCGACGAGGTTGCCGGGTGTGCCCTCGAACACGACCCGACCGCCGTCGTGGCCGGCGCCGGGCCCGAGGTCGATGATCCAGTCCGCGTGGGCCATGACCGCCTGGTGATGCTCGATGACGATGACCGACTTTCCGGCGTCGACGAGCCGGTCGATCAGGCCGAGCAGGTTCTCGACATCGGCGAGGTGCAGGCCGCTCGTCGGCTCGTCGAGTACGTAGACCCCGCCCTTCTCGGCCATGCGAGTGGCCAGCTTGAGCCGCTGCCGCTCGCCGCCGGAGAGCGTGGTGAGCGGCTGGCCGAGGCTGAGGTAGCCGAGCCCCACATCCGCGAGCCGGCCGAGGACGGCGTGCGCGGCCGGCGTCTTCGCCTCGCCGCCGCCGAAGAACGCCTCGGCCTCCTCGACGGACATGGCGAGCACCTCGCTGATGTCCTTGCCGCCGAGGTGGTGCTCCAGCACCGAAGCCTGGAACCGCCTGCCCTCGCACTCCTCGCACACGGTGGCAACGCCGGCCATCATCGCCAGGTCGGTATAGATGACGCCGGCGCCGTTGCAGGTCGGGCAGGCCCCCTCGGAGTTGGCGCTGAAGAGCGCCGGCTTGACCCCGTTGGCCTTCGCGAAAGCCTTGCGGATCGGGTCGAGCAGTCCGGTGTACGTCGCCGGGTTGCTCCGCCGCGACCCGCGGATGGCGCCCTGGTCGACCGACACCACGCCCTCCCGCCCGGACACTGAGCCGGAGATCAGCGAGCTCTTGCCCGAGCCCGCCACACCCGTCACCACGACGAGCACGCCGAGCGGGATGTCGATGTCCACCTCCCGCAGGTTGTGGGTGCTGGCGCCTCGCACCTCCAGCACGCCCGACGGCGTGCGCACCCCCGGCTTCAGGGTGGACCGGTCGTCGAGGTGCCGACCGGTCAGGGTGTCACTGGCGCGTAGGCCGTCCACGGTGCCCCCGAAGACGACCTCACCACCGGCGGTGCCGGCGCCGGGGCCGAGGTCGACGACGTGGTCGGCGATGGCGATCGCCTCCGGCTTGTGCTCGACGACGAGCACGGTGTTGCCCTTGTCGCGCAGTTGCAGCAGCAGGCCGTTCATGCGCTGGATGTCGTGTGGGTGCAACCCGATCGTCGGCTCGTCGAAGACGTAGGTGACGTCGGTGAGCGACGACCCGAGGTGGCGGATCATCTTGGTGCGCTGGGCCTCGCCGCCCGACAGCGTGCCCGACGGCCGGTCGAGCGAGAGGTATCCCAGCCCGATCTGCGCGAACGAGTCCAGGAGGTGCTGGAGCCCGGAAAGCAGTGGGGCCACCGACGGCTCGTGGAGACCCCGGATCCAGCCGGCGAGGTCGCTGATCTGCATCGCGCAGGCGTCGGCGATGTTGATCCCCTGGATCTTCGACGACCGCGTGGCCTCGCTGAGCCGCGTGCCACCGCAGTCGGGGCACGTGGTGAAGGTGACCGCTCGCTCGACGAAGGCGCGGATGTGGGGCTGGAGCGAGTCGACGTCCTTGGACAGCATCGACTTCTGGATCTTCGGGATGAGTCCCTCGTACGTCAGGTTGATCCCGTCCACCCTGACCTTCGTCGGCTCCTTGCGGAGGAGGTCATGCAGCTCCCGCTTCGTGTACTTGGCGATCGGCTTGTCAGGGTCGAAGAAACCGCAGCCGCGGAAGATGCGGCCGTACCATCCGTCCATGCTGTAGCCGGGGATCGTGAGCGCGCCCTCGTTGAGCGACAGGCTGGCGTCGTAGAGCGCGGACACCTCGAAGTCGGTGACCGAGCCCATGCCCTCGCAGCGCGAGCACATGCCGCCGGTGATGCTGAAGCTCCGCCGCTCCTTCGTCGTGGTGCCGCCGCGCTCCACGGTCACCGCCCCAGCACCGGAGATGGACGCGACGTTGAACGAGAACGCCTGGGGCGACCCAATGTGGGGAGTGCCGAGCCGGCTGAAGAGGATGCGCAGCATCGCGTTCGCGTCGGTGACGGTGCCCACGGTGGAGCGCGGGTTGGAGCCCATCCGCTCCTGGTCGACGATGATCGCGGTAGTCAGCCCCTCGAGGAGGTCGACGTCCGGCCGCGCCAACGTCGGCATGAAGCCCTGCACGAAGGCGCTGTAGGTCTCGTTGATCATCCGCTGCGACTCCGCGGCGATCGTGGCGAAGACCAGGGAGCTCTTGCCCGAGCCGGAGACGCCCGTGAACGCCGTCAGCCGGCGCTTCGGGATCTCGATGGTGACGTCCTTGAGGTTGTTCTCGCGCGCACCGTCGACCCGGATCAGGTCGTGGCTGTCGGCAACGTGCAGCCCTACGGTCTTGATTCCCTGGGTGGACGAGCCGGTCATGCTCACTCCTGACATGCTGGGTTGGCGGTCACGGGCGGCCGGGGCGCAGATTGAATGTGACAGACAGCGACGATCCGCATCCTGCACCAGCCCCGCGCCCAGCCCGCCACCGGATGCTGCTGCTCCTCCCCCGGCACCCACCTCGCTGTCCTGCCGCTCCGCGATCACCGTCGCCGCGCTGCCGAACTGGGCGCGGGCTGGTTTCACGCCAGCGGACCGGCCTGTGCCGCAGGCGCTCGGCGCCGAGGGCGCGATCCTCGGAGTCGTCTTCGGCGACCCGCTCCGGGCACCACCCGTCGAGGGGCACGCGAACAAGGTCCTCTGGCTCGTCAACCCCTCCGTCGCCAGCACCGGTCCGGATGCCAGCGCATCGCCCGCGCTCCGCATCCACGCGACGCTCAACGGAGGGGACCTCGACGTCGACCGTGAGCTTCCGGACGGCCCCGGACCCTCGATCATCGACATGCCGAGGGCGGGGTGCTGGACGCTCCACCTGTCGTGGTCGGGGCACAGCGACACCCTCGCCCTGCTGTACTCCTGACCGCGCACCTGAGACGATCCGCCGATGGCATCGTGCGGACCTGCACCATCGGGGACGCAAGACGGCATACGAGCACGGGCTGCTCCGCAGCTCAACTGTCGCGAAAGGCGTTGTCCGCGTGGGGGGGTCGACGGCGCTGCGGCAGGCCCCTACCAGTGCGGGGTATTGTTCGGCACCCGGTCTGCGACATCGAAGGAGTGGGAGGGCTCAATGCCGGTCGAGCTTGATCACACCTCGAGGGATCCTCTCTACCTGCAGCTGAAGGAGGCCCTGGTCACGGCGATCAAGGAGGGACGTTTCGGCTCCGACGGTCAGCTGCCGACCGAGCACGAGCTGTGCGAACGGCTCGGGATCTCCCGCAACCCCGTCCACCGGGCGCTCGCCGAGCTGTCCCGCGAAGGCGTGATCATCCGCCAGCGCCGCAGGGGCACATTCGTCAACCCCGTATGGCTGACGCGCCAGCTGACCGACATCCGTGTCAGCATCGCGGTCCCGACCAAGGACTGGGCGAGCCTCATCCGGAGCATGGCCCCGGCGGAGATCGTCCTCGATCTCGAGGTTGTCCCGTTCACCGACCTGCACCGGCACCTGCTGGCTGGGGTCGCCGCCGGGGAGGCGCCGGACCTCGCGGTCCTCGACTCGGTCTGGGTGCCCCAGCTCGCCTCGCTCGACGCGCTCTACCCCGTGGACGAGCTCGACGCGGACTGGGTGGAGCAGACCTACCGGGCCGACGTGGCCCGTGCGTTCGTCGACGCCACGAGCGCCGGCGGTCGGGTCGTCGCGGTCCAGGCCGAGGCCGACGTGGCCGGGATGTGGTTCGACCGCGAGGGCCTGGCACGGTGCGGCTTCGTCCAGGCGCCGACGACGTGGCGTGAGCTGCGCCAGGTCGCCCGCAGCTGCCTGGAGCTCTACGGCCGCGCGCCGATCGGGGTCCCCGCCGGACCGGACGCCGCCGAGACCGCGACCTACGTCCTGCACGGCTGGCTCTCCGCCAACGGTGCTGCGGTGATCAGTGACAGCCGGGTCGTCCTCGCCGAACCGCCCGCGATCCGCGCCGTCCGGGCACTCACCGCGCTGGCCAAGGACGGCCTGATCGACCAGGCGAGCGTGGGATGGGGGCGAACGGCGGCCCTGGAGTCCCTCGTTTCCGGAACCACCCAGATCGCGCTGGGGGGCAGCTACGACCTCGCCGAGATCGCGGCGCTGACCGGGCTGTCGCCGGTGCAGGCCCTGGACCGCTTCGGGTTCGCCGCACTGCCCCGGGGGCCGGAGCCGGGATCGAAGGTGCTCGCCGGTGGGCTGGCGTATGCCGTCTTCCGCCAGTCGCGCCACCCGCACCAGGCCATGCGCATCATCCGCCGCCTCATGGAGGTGGCGGTCCAGATGACGGTCGCCGACACGACCGGGCAGCTGCCGTCGCGGGTGAGCGCGGCCTCGGTGCTCGAGCGCGGGAGCGGCTTCCTGCACGACGTGGCTCGGCTGCTGCCGGATGCCACCACCCGCCCAGCGGTGCCCGAGTACGAACGGGTCAGTGTCCAGCTCCGGCACCTGCTCGGTGCCACCCTCTCGGGCGGCTCGGTGCCCGCCGAGGTTCGCCTCGCGGCGCAGGCCATCTCTGCCGTGACCGGACTCGTCCTCGCCTGAGGGCGTCCTCCCGGCGACGGCTCGACAGACCGCCTCCCGGGGAGGCGTTGACATCGTCGCGTCCGGACGTCACTATTTGTCATGTCAACGATGACAATTGGCTCCAGGGAGACTTCATGACCATTCGCTCCACCACGCACGTCGGCCGTCTGTCGGCCCTCGTCGCACTCCTCTCCGTCGTCCCGCTGGCAGCCGCCTGCTCCGGCAAGGACTCCGGCGCCGGGAACGCACAGTCCGGCACGCCGGGCGGCGAAATCCGCGTCGTCTCCAACTGGAGCGGCGTCGAGGGCGAGGCCTTCCAGGCCGTCGTCGACGGCTTCAAGGCCAAGTACCCGGGCACGAGCGTCAAGGTCGAGGTGGTCCCCTTCGACCAGACCCAGACACAGCTGTCCCAGCAGTTCGCCTCCGGCAATGCGCCCGACGCCGCCGTGGCCCTGCCCGGCATGGTCCGGCAGTTCTCGCAGCAGGGCCTGCTCATGAACCTCGACGACCAGTGGAAGACCTGGATCGGGGACGGTGAGTACAACGAGTCGCTCAAGGCGGTCGCCATGGGCGCCGACGGCCACGCAGACGCCGTCTACTTCAAGGGCAACGTCAACGGGCTCATCTGGTCCACGAAGGCCACCGACACCAAGCTCGGCCTGACAAAGGCCCCGACGACCTGGGCCGAGTTCACGGCCGCCCTCGACAAGGCGAACACCTCGTCCAAGGCCTTCGCCGTCGGCGCCAAGGACGTCTGGGTGCCGACCCAGTGGGTGGACCCGGTGATGCTCAACGTCGCCGGAGTCGAGAAGTTCCAGCAGCTGCAGCAGGGCAAGATCGGCTGGGACGACCCGAAGGTCGTCGAAGCGATGGCGGTGGTCACCGGGCTCATCGAGAAGTACTGGTCCGCGGACGCCATGGACACCGGCTTCAGCGACGAGGTCTGCGGCTGGGTCTCGGGCAAGCACGCGTTTGGCAACAACGGCGCCTTCGTCAACGGCGTCGTCCCCTCGTGCGACAAGAACCTGAAGTCGGGCACCGACTACAGCTTCTTCCCCTTGCCGGCATACCAGGGCCAGAAGCCGGCCCAGGCGGTGAGTGGTGACCTCTTCATCGGCAACAAGCAGAGCAAGAACCCGGCGACGACCAAGGCCTTCCTCGAGTACCTGGGTTCCGTTGGTGGACAGTCGATCTGGGCCAAGAAGGGCGGCTACGTCGCTCCGAACATGAAGGTCCCGACGGACGTCTACCCGTCCGAGAACGACAAGAAGGCCGCCGCCCTCTGGCCCAAGGACGCGTCCGCCGCCGCGGGCTACGACCTCGACGACTGGATCGGCGGCGAGATCCAGGCCAAGTACCGCCAGGCCCTCGACAACCTCATCCGCACCAAGGACGTCGCCGCCTTCACCCGGGCGATGGTCGCGGCCGACACGCGCTCGAAGGGCTGAGCTCGATGATGCCGAGCCGCGCCCGGACAGCGTCAGCCCAGTTGCGCGGGCGCGGCTCGGAATCCCGCCTGGCGTATGCCTTCCTGGCACCCCTCCTGGCGATCTTCGCCGGCTTCTACCTCTGGCCGGCGCTGGCCACGTTCCTGTCGAGCTTGTTCACCTGGGGGATGCTCAACCCCTGGCGGATCGAACAGCCCGACGGGTGGGTGTTCGCCGGGGCGAGCAACTACACGACGACGCTGACCAGCGCCGACTTCTGGAACGCCGCCCTCAACACGGTCGTGTGGCTGTTCATCTTCCCTTTCCTCGTCGTCACCATCGCCCTCGCGCTCTCCCTGCTCATCTGGGAGGCCAAGCGAGCCACCGGGCTCTTCCGAAGCGCGATCATCTTGCCGATGACGATCTCGCTGGCCGCCGTCGGCGTCATCTGGGGCTTCATCTACAACCCCGACCCCGACAAGGGTCTGCTCAACGCAGGGCTGCGGCTCGTCGGCCTGGAGGACGCCGACCTCACGGTGGGCCCGCTGGAAGTGCACCTCGGTCGCTGGCTGTCCAACCCGGGTGTGCTGCACATCGGTGACCTGGACATCCGGCTCACCAACATCATGATCATCATCCCGGCCGTGTGGGCCTTCGTCGGCTTCGGCGTCATCACCTTCACGGCCGGCCTCACCTCGGTCCCCGCCGAGCTGCTCGAGGCGGCGAAGGTCGACGGCGCCTCCGGGTGGCAGACGATCCGCCACGTGACCCTGCCGAGCCTGCGGCCCTCGATCGTCGTCGTCACCGTCATCTCGGTCATCTTCGCCCTGCGGACGTTCGACATCGTCTTCGTCACCACGGGTGGCGGCCCCGCGCAGGACACCCGGGTGCTCGGTCTGCTCCTGTGGCAACAGGCGTTCCAGTTCCTCGACTCGCCCAAGGCCGGCCAGGCCGCCGCGATCGCCATCATCATGTCGCTCGTCCTCATCGCCGGCGCCATGCCCTTCCTGCGCAAGAATGGAGCCTCGTCATGACGTCCCGGTGGCGCATCCTGGCCCTCTATGCCGTCCTCACCATCGCGAGCATCGTCTGGGTCGTCCCCGTCCTGGGGGCTGCCGTGATCTCGGTCCTGCCGCTCGCCGAGAGCACCAAGGGCTGGTGGCGTGGCGACGCGACCACCGCGACGCTGGCCAACTACCGCCGGGTCTGGGAGGGAGGGCTGTCCGGCTACGCCCTCAACAGCCTGGTCATCGCGACCCTGTCGGTGCTCATCACGCTCACCGTCGGCACCCTCGCGGCCTACGCCTTCGCGCGAATGCGTTTCCGGTTGAAGGCGATCGTCCACCTCATGCTGCTCACGACGATGATCGTGCCCGTGCAGATCATCCTCATCCCGCTCATCCCGTGGTTTCGGACCCTCGGCCTGAACACCGGCACATGGCAGTTCCTGGGAATCGCGCTGGTGCACACGGCCTTCGGTGCCGGCTGGTCGATCTTCATGCTGAGCAGCTTCTTCCAGGCGATCCCGGACGAGCTCATCGAGAGCGCCAAGCTCGATGGCGCGGGATCGCTCAAGACCTTCACCACGATCGCGCTCCCGCTTGCGATCCCGGGCATCGTGTCGTTCATCATCATCGACTTCGTGTTCGTGTGGAACGACCTGCTCATGGGCCTCACGCTGCTCGACGCCGACCACAGACCGGTGACCGTCGGGCTGGCCAACCTCAACGCGCCCCAGCTCAACCAGGACGACCTCATCTCGGCCGGCTCGATCCTCGCGATCCTGCCGCCACTGCTCCTGTTCGCGCTGCTGAACCGTTACTACGTCCGGGGCCTGTTCGCCGGGGCGGTCAAGGGATGACCGGCGAGAGCGCCCGTCTCGTCCAGGTGGCCGTCGTGCAGCAGGTCAGGCCCGTCGGCGACGCGGCAGGCAACCGCGAGCACCTCGCTCGCCTCGTCGAGGAGCATCGCGACGCCGACCTCGTCGTCTTCCCGGAGATGTACGTCACGGGCTACGACCTGGCCGTGCTCGCCGGACGCAGCGCCGACCTGGCCGAGCACGCGACCACCGGGCCGACCGCGCTGCTGGTCCGCGGGCTGTCGATGCGGCATCAGCTGACGATCGTGGTCGGGTTCCTGGAGCGCGGCGACGGCGGGAAGCCCTACGACTCCCTGCTCATCGCTGCGCCGGGAGGGCTCCTGTCGGCCTACCGGAAGTCCCACCTGTTCCCGGCCGAGCTGCCCGTCTTCGCGCCGGGTCATGAGCTGCCCGTGATTCCGACGCCGGCTGGCGTGCTCGGGCCGCAGATCTGCTTCGAGCACGCCTTTCCCGCGATCTCCACGACCCAGGCGCTCGCGGGCGCGCAGATCCTCGTCATCCCTTCCGCGGTCGGCGCCGACCACGAGCACCTGATCGAGGTCCGCACTCGGGCCCGCGCGCAGGACAACCAGGTCTTCGCCATCGCGGCCAACTCGAACTCCCCCGGGTTCTGCGGGCACTCCATGGTCGTGGACCCGCGCGGGCGGATCCTGGCCGCCGCTGGACACGAGGACGTCGTCCTCCGGACGACGCTCGACCTGTCGCACATCCCTGCCGAGCGCCGGCGCGAGCCGTCGCTCGGCATGGGACGACCCGACCTCTACCTCCTCGGGCACCGCGAGATCGACGAGTGACGCGCCGCAAGCCCCGCGACGTCGGCAACGGCCTGCTCGCCGCGTCCTTCACCGAGCGCGCCGTCCTCGCGGTCACCCGGCCGCACCCGCGGGTCGGCATGGTCGAGCTGACCGGTGCGCGGGAGTTCGACGAGGCCAGCGACCGCGGTGTCGAGGCCCGGGTGCGGGACTACCGGCGCCACCTCGCCAGCGACACGTCGGCAGCGCTGCGGCTGCTCTCCGAGGCACCCTTGACCCTCGAGGCGGACGTGACCACGCCCGGTCCGGCCCTGCGCTGGACCGCGCGGTCCGGTCGCCCCGTTGTCGTCCACCTGCGCGGCCGCCTGCAAAGGCCCCCCTACGCCGAGATCACCGACATCGCGCCTCTGGACCCGCTGCCGCAGGACACCACGTTCGAGGTCGACGGAGCCGTGCTCACCCTGCGCTCCGCCGCACTCGGGGCGACCGCCACGCTCACCGTGTCCTCGCCGGGCGAGGTCGCGGGCTGGGTGCAGTCGGCGGACGGCTTCGACTGCGCCGTCGCCGCCGACCCAGCGGCGGTACTGTCGCTGGCCGTCGACCTCCAGGTCGACGGCGGCGTCTCCACTCCTCGAGGAGGAGGCCACGTCGTGCCCACCGTGGCCGGCGACCTCGCGACCCGGACGTGTCTGGCGGCGCAGGCGTATGCCGTCGGCTGCTGCGCGCTCGACGTCGCCGACGACCAGACCTGTGTCGTGACCGACCACCGCCTGCTCCCCCTGTCGTGGACCCGCGACGCGTACTTCGTCGTCCTGCCCCTGCTGCTCCGCGCCCAGCCCGACTCGGTCGAGGAGCACGTGCTCCGACGCCATCTGAACTGGCTCTTCGGGCCGGCCCGCGGCGAAGGGCCGTGGATGCGCAGCCACCTGACCGGCGGCCAGGTCAAGGACCCCGGGCTGCAGGCGGACCAACAGCTGTATCCCGTCCTGGAGCTCGTCGACTACCGGCGGCGGTTCGGGCACTGGCCCTCGGCCGAGCTCGGGCACTGGCACCAGGCCATCCGCGCCGCCTTCGACGATCTCATCACCTCACCCGAGACAGGGCTCCTCGTGAGCGAGGAGAACCCGGCCGACGACCCGGCCGAGTACCCGCACACCTTCTCGACCCAGATCCTGTTCGCCGAGGTGCTCGGTCGCCTCAGCGCCGTGGCGGACGAGCTCGGACTCGACGGCGCCGGCCTCGATCGCCGGGCCCGACGCGTCCGCGAGTCGACCAAGGAGCTGTTCCGGGTCGACGTCGGTGGCCGCCCGGCATACGCCTATGAGGTCGACGGCGACGGCCGGTTCCGTCTCTACGCCGATGCCAACGACCTGCCCTCCGCGCTCGCGGTCGCGTGGGGCTTCTGCTCGCCGGACGACCCGGCCTGGCGCGCCACGATGGAGGCGGCCTTCGACGTCGATGGGCCGTATGCCGTTGCGGGGAGGTTCGGTGGGCTCGGATCGGTGCACACCGCGGGCGTGTGGCCGCTCGGGCTCGTCCAGGAGCTGAGCTTCGCGCGGGCGATCGGTGACGAGGAGCGGGCGACGCGCGTCCTGGGGATCCTCGAGGAGCTGGTGTCCGACGACGGCATGTTGCCCGAGAGCGCCGACCCAGGGACGGGCGAGTGGCTCTCCCGGCACTGGTTCGGTTGGCCGGGCGCCGCGCTCGCCTGCGTCCTCACCTCCGGCGACCTGCGCCCGCAGCCGGTGGCTACGCGGGGGTCCGGGTGATGAAGGCCGCCATGCCGGGCACGGTGTAGGCGATCTGGCCGTGCTCGGGCGCGTAGACGAGACCCTTGCCGATGAGCTTGGCCCGCACCGGTCCCAGGGAGGTGTGCGACTTGCCCAACCGCGCCGCCACCTCACCGCTCGAGCTCGGGCCCGCCCCGTCAACCGCCATGGCGCGCAGGTAGTCCCGCTCCCCCGGCGTCGCCCGGTCCCACCGCGCCCGGAAGAAGCCCGCGTCGAGCTGCCGCGTGCCCTCGGCGACCCCGATCCGGGCGTCGTCGGCGGTGATCTCGTCACCGTCGGCCACGCGCCACGTCGCCTGGCCGAACTCCTGCAGGAAGTAGGGGTAGCCGCCCGCCGCGCTCGTGACGTGCACCATGGCGTCGGTGTGCCAGGTGACGCCCTCCGCGGTCGCCGGCTCGGTCAGCGCCTCCCGCGACGCGGCGTCGGACAGTGGTGCGATCGGCCGGTAGGTGAAGAGCCGCTCGGCATACGACCGGGCCTCGGAGAGCACCCGCGGCAGGCTGGGCAGACCGGCAGCGCCAAGGAGGAAGGGCAGGTTGCGCTGCCCGGCGAAGTGGCACGCTGTGCACAGGGCGGCGAGCGTCGCGGCATCGAGGTCCTGCATCTCGTCGAGGAGCAGCGCGACGCCGGTCCCCGCCTCTCGCGCGGCGCCGGCGAGGTCGACGACGAGCTCGATGAGGTCGAACTCGAGGTTGCCGGAGTCGGCCCGGCCGTGCGCCGGCTCCACCTCCACCGCGAAGGACCACGTCCCGGCCGTGTCGACTCCGACGCTGAAGGCGCGGAACGTCGCCAGCGCCTCGCGCAGCCGCTGCCCCACCCCCCGCCGCGCCGCCGCCCGCAGGGACGGGTAGAGCGAGCGGGCCACCGCCGCCCGGAAGTCACCACCGGGGCCGGCCTCGTGGTGGGCGACGTACCAGCCGCGGGCCACGGCGCGCTCGAGGTACTCCCCCAGGAGGACCGTCTTGCCGACCCCGCGCAGGCCGTGCAGCACGACCGACCGGTCGGTGCGCCCCACTGCCGCTCGATGCAGCGCCGTCTCCCACACGTCGAGCTCGTCCGTGCGCCCGGCGAGGGCGGCGGGACGGCGGCCGGCCCCGGGTGCGTAGGGGTTGCGGAGGCGGTCCATGCCGCGACCTTAGCGGAAACTATCGCGGTATAACAGGCATCGATATAGTCCCTCAGCATCACCTACGCCCCGGGCCCACGGCGCCCGACGTGCGCGCGGCTCGTCCGGCCCGGACGCCCCTGTGGTTGGCTTCCCCCATGACGGAAGTCGCCGCGCACGGTGTGCGCCCGGAGACCAACGAGCAGCGGGCCTGGTACTGGTACGACTGGGCCAACTCGGCCTACGTCACGACGACCGCGACGGTGCTCATGGGCCCCTACCTCACGGCGATCGCCAAGGAGTCGGCGTGCCCCGGCATCCGCACCGGTCAGGACTGCACGACCAACCTCGACGTGCTGGGCATCCCGGTCTCCCCCGGCTCGGTCTACCCCTACACCGTCACCGTGTCGACGATCGTCTCTGCCGTCATCCTCATCTTCGTCGGCGCGATCGCCGACCGCAGCCCCCGCCCGACACGGCTCTTCGCCGGCTTCGCCTGGGCGGGCGCCCTCGCCGCCTCGCTGATGTTCCTCGTCGCCGGGACCAGCTGGCAGCTCGGCGTGCTGCTCGTCGTCGTCGCAAGCCTGTGCCTCGGCGCCTCCCTCGTCATCTACGACAGCCTCCTGTGCCGCATCGCCGACGAGAACGAGCGGGACGCCGTCTCGTCCAAGGGCTGGGCTCGGGGCTACCTCGGCGGCGGCCTGCTCCTCGCGCTCAACTTCGCGCTGCTCACCTTCCGGGAGCGGCTCGGGCTGAGCGAGGGGGCAGCCGTGCGGATCAGCCTGCTGAGCGCCGGCCTCTGGTGGGCGGGCTTCACGCTGATCCCCTACCGCGGCCTCCGGCACATCACCGGCACCGTCGCCACGCCCGTCGAGCGCTCCGCCGGGGTCGTGGGCGGCAGCATCGCCCAGCTGCGCTCGACCCTGCGCCAGCTGCGCGCCTACCCCCAGACGATGCTCTTCCTGCTCGCGTACCTCTTCTTCAACGACGGGATCCAGACCGTCATCGGCAACTCGAGCCTCTACGGCCAGGAAGAGCTCGGCTTCGCCCAGGGCACGGTGCTGGGCGTGTTCCTCTTCGTCCAGTTCGTCGCCTTCGCCGGCGCCCGGCTCTTCGGGGCCGCGGCGGGGCGGGTCGGGGCCTGGCGGACCGTCCTCGCCGGCATCGCCCTCTGGACGGTCGTCGTCGTCGCCGCCTTCTTCGTCCCGGCCCGCTCGCTCGCCGTCTTCCTCGCGCTCGCGCTGCTCATCGGGCTGGTCCTCGGCGGCACGCAGGCCCTGTCGCGCTCGCTCTACAGCCAGCTCATCCCACGCGGCAAGGAGGCCGAGTTCTTCAGCCTCTACCAGGCCATGGAGCGCGGCACGAGCTGGCTCGGCACGCTCGCCTTCGGGCTGACCTACCAGTTCTCGCACTCCTACCGGTGGGCCATCCTCGTGCTCATCCTCTTCTTCGTCGTCGGCGGCCTGCTCCTGTCGCGCGTGCGGATGCGCACCGGCATCGTCGAGGCCGGCAACCCTGTCCCGAGCGTCGTCTGAGTGTCCCGGGAGCAACGCGGCCGGGGGCGAGCCGGGCCGCTGGGGGCCATACCACGGCGACGTCCACGATGCGGACGAAATGGGCGACACACCGGGAACAACGCAACGGGTCCGGGCGTTCAGACGTCTGTCAGGGTAGGCACCGGACGGTGCCCATCAGGAGTACTTCCGGGAGGGTCCACATGGCCGATCGAGCATTGCGCGGGTCCAACCTAGGCTCGCGCAGCATGGAGTCGGACGAGAACGTTGTGCCGAGCGAGCGCCAGCTGACGGCCTACGTCTGCGACCAGGGGCACCGCACGGAGCTGCCGTTCTCGATCGAGGCCGAGATCCCCCCGACGTGGGAGTGTCGTTGCGGTCTCGAGGCCAGGCTGGTCGGTGCCGGGGAGCCGCAGGAGGCCAGGCCGGTCAAGCACGTGCGCACCCACTGGGACATGCTGCTCGAGCGGCGCTCGATCCCCGAGCTCGAGGAGCTCCTCGAGGAGCGCCTCACCCTGCTGCGCGAGTCGCGTGGGGAGAAGCCGCGTCGCCGCAAGTCAGCCTGAGACGCCAGGCACGCGTCAGTCGTAGGTCGAGAGCCCGTCCCGTTCGTGGGGGCGGGCTTTTCGGCACCCGGGTCACTCGTCGATGATCTCCCCCTCGACGACGTCGTCACCAGCCCGCGCCGACCGTCTCGGTGCGGAGGCGCCGGGCGCCACGGGCGGGACCGTCGGACCGGTCGGCCAGCCGGCGGCGAACCCGGTCGACGCGAGCAACCGGCGGCTCACGACCGCCTCGAGCAGGTGGCGGGCGACCGGTCGGGTGACGGGCACGACGAGGAAGAAGCCGACGACGTCGGTGAGGAAGCCGGGCGTGAGCAGCAGGGTGCCGCCGACGAGGACGAGTATGCCGTCGGCAAGCTCGCGGGCCGGCATCCGACCCCGGCGCAGCGCCTCGGTGAGGGCGTGCCACGCGCGCGAGCCCTCCCGGCGGATCAGCCACGCGCCGGCCACCGACATGAGCACGAGCAGGCCGAAGGTCGGCCAGCCACCGATCACCTTGCCCACGCCGATGAGCGCCATGACCTCGAGGATCGGCACGACGAGCAGCAGCACCGCCGCGATCCGGGTCGGGCGCAGCACCCGGCGGCGGGGCGCGGTGCTCATCGCCGCCTCCTCCGGCCGGAGCGGCTCACGAGGGTCCTGGCCTGACCGACCCGGTGCTCGAGACCCCACCGGGTGACACTCACGAGCGCCTCGCGCACGATGTCCCTGCCCATCTTCGACACGCCGACCTCGCGCTCGACGAAGGTGATCGGCACCTCGGTCACCCGCAGGCCTGCCCGCACGGCACGCAGCGTCAGGTCGACCTGGAAGCAGTAGCCCTGCGACTCGACGCCGTCGAGTCCCATGGTCGTGAGCGCGGTCGACCGATAGGCGCGGAAGCCGGCCGTGGCGTCGTTGACCGGCATGCCGATGAGGACCTTGGTGTAGACGTTGGCGCCCACCGAGAGCACCTTGCGGCGGCGCGGCCAGTTCTGCACCGCTCCCCCACGCACCCACCGGGAGCCGATGACGACGTCGGCGTCCGCGAGCGCCGCGAGCAGGGCCGGCAGCTGCTCGGGCTGGTGCGAGCCGTCGGCGTCCATCTCGACGACGGCGTCGTAGCCCTCGGCCAGGGCACGCTCGAAGCCGGCGAGGTAGGCCTTGCCCAGGCCCTCCTTGCCCGGGCGGTGCAGCACGCGGACCTGCGGGTCGTGCGCCGCGAGCTCGTCGGCCTGCTCACCCGTGCCGTCCGGAGAGTTGTCGTCGATGACGAGCACGTCGGCCTCCGGCACGCTCGCCCGGACCCGGGCCACGATGGGGGGAAGGTTCTCCCGCTCGTTGTACGTGGGGATGAGCACGGCCACCCGGGTGACCGGCTCACGCTTGGTCGTCGTCATCCTCGTCCTTCGTCGGTGCCTTCGTCGGTGCACCGTCCGCGGTGCGTCGGCGGACGAGGTTATCGCCCACGAGCGCCAGCAGCGCAGCGGCCGCCAGCCAGTCCGGCGCGGCGCCGAGCCGGGTCGCCACGGTCGTGGCGTCCCGCAATGGTAGAGCGCCGCTCACCACCGCCCGACTGAACAACGACGTCACCTGGTGGGCAGTTCCGTCGGGGGTGATGAGCGCGCTCTGCCCGACCGTGGAGACGTGCGCGACGGAGCGGCCGAACTCCATGGCCCGGACCCGGCTGATGGCCAGCTGCTGGGGCGACTCCGCGGTGAACCCGAAGGTGGCGTTGTTGGTCTGCACGACGAGCAGGTTGGCCCCGCCGCGGACGACGTCGCGCATGATGTCGTCGTAGGCGACCTCGAAGCAGATGGCGAGGCCGGCCCGGACCGGGCCGCTCGCGGTCGCGATGTCGAAGACGCCCGGCCGCGTCCCGGCCGCGAAGTCGCGCCGCACGAGGTCGACCTGGTCGCTCAGCAGCCGGAAGAACGCCCGGTTGGGGATGTACTCCCCGAAGGGCACCGGGTGGCGCTTGACGTAGCGAGCCGTCAGCCCGCGTCCGGGCTCGTAGAGGAGCGAGGCGTTGGACAGGTTCGGCGCGGGCTCCTCCAGCAGGCCGCCGACGATGACGGGGGCCCGGATCTCGTCGACGACGTCGAGGATCTCCGCCTTCGCGTCCGCGTTACGCAGCGGGTCGATGTCGGAGGAGTTCTCCGGCCACACGACGAGGTCGGGTCGCGGGAGGGCGCCCTCGGCGACCTCGGCGGCCACGTGCTTCGTCGTCGCGACGTGGTTGTCGAGCACCTGCCGGCGCTCGGCGTTGAAGTCGAGCCCGGCCCGGGGCACGTTGCCCTGGATGCCGACGATCTGCGCCGTCGGGCCGTCGGTGGGCAGCGGCACGACCAGGCCGATGCCGCCCAGCCCCAGCGCGAGAACGGCCGGCAGGGCCACCCGGCGCGGCGGCATACGGCGCAGTGCCGATGCCGCCGCGGCGGCAAGGAGCCCACCGACGAGCGCGACGACGAAGGCCACGAGCGGGGTGCTGCCCACGGCCACGAGCCGGCCCATCGGCGAGTCGGCCTGGCCGAAGGCCAGCTTCATCCACGGGAACCCGCCGTAGGGGGCCACCCCCCGCAGCTCCTCCGTGACGGTCCAGGCCAGGGCGAAGGCGACCGGACGCACCCTCCCGTCCCGCGACAGCCAGCCCACGAGCGCGCCGGCGAGGCCGACGAAGAGCGCTTCCAACGCGGCGAGGGCGAGCCACGGCACCGAGCCGACGTAGATGCCGGACCAGTGCAGGCTCGGGACGAAGAAGGCCAGCCCGCTGGCGAGCCCGAGGCCCAGCCCGCGCCGGACGCCGACGCCGGTGACGACCCACGCGAGCAGCGCCAGCGCGACCGGAGCTGCCACCCACACGTCGAACGTCGGGAAGGCGAGGCACAGCAGGCCACCGCTGCCCAGGGCGAGGACGAGTCGGCGCACCGGATCACCGTATGCCGTGGAGTCGGTCGGCCCGCACGGCCCCTCGGCCAGGGGCGATCTGCGGCCAGGACGCTCAGGGCACGACGACGACGCCGCGGGCGGTCGTCGCGACGAGCGGCGGGTCGAGGACGCCCGCCCCCGAGGCGCCGCGCTCGGGGGTGCCGCGGCATACGACGCGGACCTCGAAGTCCAGCTCCCGGCTGCGGCGGCCCACCCGGACGAGCGCGGCGCTGATCTCGATGACGTCGCCGCCACGGACCGGTGCGCGGAACTGGACGTCGCTGTAGGAGGCGAAGAGGCCCTCGTCGCCGTCGGTGAGGATGCACAGCTCAGTCGCGACGTCACCGAACGCGGCCAGCGAGTACGCCCCCGCCACGAGGTTGCCGGCGTAGTGGGCGTCGCTGTGGGGCACGTAGCGCCGGTGCGTCACCCGCTGCCCCACCCGGGCACTCGGCGTCCGGTCGCGCCTCGTCTCGCTCATGCGGTCCTGCCCTTCCTCACGGTCACCTCGTGGACGAGGTAGCTGGCCACCTCGCGGGGGGTCGTGCCACGCCCGAAGACCCGGTCCACGCCGATGACGCCCTCCGAGCCCTCCTCGAAGCGTGGGCCTCCGACGACGAGGATCGGCAGCTGGCCATGCGGGTACGCCTCCCGGAAGGCGGCCGACATCTGCCTGGCATTGGCGAGGTGCGCGTCCTTCTGCGTCACGACCTGGCTGACGAGCACGGCGTCGGCCTTCTCGGCTCGGGCGCGGGCGACCAGGTCCGGCACGAGGACCTGGGCGCCGAGGTTGACGACGGTGATCTCGCGGTAGTGCTCGAGGCCCTTCTCCCCCGCGAAGCCCTTGACGTCGAGGATGGCGTCGATGCCCACGGTGTGCGCGTCGGTGCCGATGCAGGCGCCGACGACGACGAGCCTGCGCCGCAGGACCCGCTTGATGGCGAGGTTGGCCTCCTGGGCCGACAGCAGGGGGTAGTCGCGGGCAGCGACGTGGACCGCGTCGAGGTCGACGAGGTGGCTCGCGGAGCCGTAGACGACGAAGAACGTGAAGTCGGGGCCCATCGCCTTCGCGTGCACGAGCAGCGCCGGGTCGAGCCCCATCTTCCGGGCGAGCTGCAGGGCGGCGCCCTCGGCCTGCTTGTCGTGGGCGACAGGCAGGGTGAACGACAGCTGCACCATCCCGTCACCCGTCGTGTCGCCGTAGGGCCGGATGACGCGCCCGCTCATCGCCCGGCTCCGCCGGTGGGACCCTGCGGCGCCGCCTCGAGGGCCAGGATCGCGGGGTTGTCGTAGTCGTCGGCCCGTCGCACGACGCCCTCACGTCCCTTGCCGCCCGTGGCGGGCCGCCTCATGAGCCCGAAGGTGCCGTCGGCGATGGCCGCGAGGAGCGGCGCGTCCCCGGCCGGGTCGCTGTCGTGCACGATGCGCTCGAGCAGGTCGACCGCCTCGGCCAGCACCTGCCGCGCCCGGGTCTGGATGAGGCCGTCGCGTGGCGGGTGGAAGTCCTCGGCGAGGCCGCCGGCCGCGCCGAGGACGTAGCGCACATTCTGCAGGGCAAGGTCGCGGTCCGACAGGAACGGCGTGACGACGGCCTCGGTCATCATGCCGACGAGGAGGATGCCCTGGCCGGTCAGCGCTCCCGCCAGGTTGAAGAAGCCGTCGAGGAGGTAGCCGCGGAAGATGTCGCCGGTCATGTGCTTGGTCGGCGGCATCCACTTCAGCGGCGCGTCGGGGAAGAGGTGACGAGCGAGCAGCGCGTGGGCGAGCTCGAGACGGAAGGAGTCGGGGAGGTCGGGGTTGATCTCGAAGGCGTGGCCGAGACCCAGCTGCCAGTCCTGCAGGCCGGCCTCATGCGCGAAGCTCTCGTTGAGCAGCTGGCTCACGGTCACGGTGTGCGCGGCCTCGACCGCGTCGGCGGTCGTGAGGTAGTTGTCCTCGCCCGTGTTGATGATGATGCCGGCGCGGGCGTGGATCTGGCGCGAGAAGCGCTGGTCGACGAAGGTCCGGATCGGGTTGATGTCGCGGAAGAGGATGCCGTACATCGAGTCGTTGAGCATCATGTCGAGCCGCTCCAAGCCGGCGAGCGCGGCGATCTCCGGCATACAGAGGCCCGAGGCGTAGTTCGTCAGCCGGACGTAGCGGCCAAGCTCCCGGCTCACGTCGTCGAGCGCCGCCCGCATCAGGCGGAAGTTCTCCTGGGTGGCGTAGGTGCCGGCGAAGCCCTCCCGGGTGGCGCCCTCCGGGACGTAGTCGAGCAGCGACTGTCCCGTCGAGCGGATGACGGCGATGACGTCGGCACCCTCACGGGCCGCGGCCTGGGCCTGCGGGATGTCCTCGAGGATGTCCCCGGTCGCGACGATGAGGTAGATCCACGGCCGCTGCCTCGGGTCGCCGAGCCGGCGGACGAGCCGGTCGCGGGTGCGGCGCGCCGCGTCGATCCGCCCCAGGCCCGCCCCCACCCCGGCCCTCGCGGCGCGACGGGCGGCGACCGCCTCCCTGCCCTGCGGCATCCGGAAGGAGACGGACCCGCTCGCCGCCTTCTGGGCGAGCGCGGTCAGGTCGGGCGCGTCGCCGCGCAGCAGCGCGTCGTAGACCGGCGTGGTCACGCCGTGCTCGAGGCCGACCGTGTCACGGACCCCGTCGACGAGGTGGTTGACCCACGGGACCCCGGCGTCGTCGGCGCCGGCAAGGCCCGCGAGGCGCAGGGTGGCCCGCTCCACCGAGACGGTCGTATGCCGCCGCGCGAGGTCGATGACCGGCGCCGCCGCCAGGCGGGCAAGGGAGCGCGCCCGGCTCACCTCTTCGGGGTCGAGCGCGAGCGTCGCACCGGTCGTCGCGGTCACCCTGCCAGCCTAGCGAACCGCGTCGATCTTCCGGCGCAGGAGGCCCCGGTCGAAAGGATCGACGCAGATGACCTCCTGAGGCGAACAGTTCTACGGATGTGAGCACCGTGCGTGTCCGACTGACACACGGGTCAAACGGGAGGACAATTGAAAATGCATCCGTATCGGACACCCGTCGTCAGGAGCCGTCATGGACATCGCCTTCCTCATCGGCCGGATTCTCTTCGCCACGCTCTTCCTCGGCTCGGCTCTGGGC
>NZ_DASSMH010000023.1:0-9527 GCF_035688975.1 Intrasporangium sp.
CGAAGTACATGCCGACGAGCCCGAGCAGCGCGGCGAAGACGAGCCAGGGCAGCACCCGGCGCACCGAGATGACGGGAAGGGCCGGGACGGCAACGGGGGTGGCGGTGATCTGCGACATCGTCTCTCCTAGTGGGCTCGGGCGGCCCGTCGTGGCGGAGTCGGCGTGGGGATGGGTCTGGCTCGGGCCCGGGAGCACCCGGAGCCCATCACAGTGGCGCGACCGCGTCGGGATCTCACCGACTTCCAGCACCCACACGAACGGCCCCAACGTAGCGATCCGCGGCGATCCGGGCAACGGCGACCCGGATGAGGCCCACCCCACCGGGCACGGGGAGTTGGCGAGCCGGCCGTGGCGGCTGCCCCGCGATCCCGGCTGGGGACCGTTGGGGATACGGTCACGGATGTGCCTGTGCGGGAGAGACCATGCGTCTGACGGTGCTCGCCCATGCCGAGACGAGACGGACCCGTGAAGGGGTCTTCGGTGACACCTCCGGGCTGGCGCCCGGTGCGCGCGTCGGGTCGTGGCCCGCGAGGCGGGCCGCGTGCGTCAGCGGGCCGGAGCCGGCCTGCGGGCAGACGGCCAGCCTGCTCGGGCTCGGCGCCGCCCCCGTGCTCGCGGACCTCGCCGGCCCCGACGTCGGCCGCTGGGCCGGCCGTCCCCTCGCCGAGGTGCTCGACGAGGACCCCGACGGGGTCACGGCCTGGCTGCGCGACCCGGACGCGGTCCCGCACGGCGGTGAGTCGCTCACGGCGCTCGTGCGGCGGGTGGGCAAGGCCCTCGACGCCGTGTCGTGGCCCCCGGGCGGAGCGGTCGCCGTCGTCACCCCGCTCGTGGTCCGGGCCGCCCTCGCCCACGCCCTGGGCGCTTCTGGCACGGCGGTGCTGCGTGCCGACGTGCCTCCGCTGGGCGCGGTCACCATGAGCCGGCACGGCGGGACGTGGCGGCTCGCCGCGCTCGTCGCGCCGTCGTGACCTCTCCACCAGAGCAGCGGCCGGCCGAGCTCAGTGGGGCTTGCGGCCGAAGACGATGTCGTCCCAGCTCGGCACGCTGGGCCGGCCCGACTTGCGACCGGGTGGCTGGCGCGGCGGGGCGGGCTCGTGGGCGGGCTCGTGGGCGACGTCCTCCTCGAGGACGTACCCGTCGTCCTCCGCGTCGTATGCCGTGTCGTCCACCACCGGCTCGGGCGCGCCGCTCGCCAGCGCGTCGACGGTCTCCTGCTCGAGCTGGTCGACGTCCACGTCCACGTCCTGGCCCGCCGGTGCGGCGGCGGGCTCGACCGGAGCCGGCCGGGTGGGCGTGGCGTCGGGGTCGTCCTCCGGGTGGGTGTGCGCGGCCGGCGGCATACCGGCCTGGGACGTGGGCACGACGAGGTCCTCCAGCGGCAGGGCCTCCTCCGGGGCGCCCTCGAGACCGGGGACCTCGCTCGCCCGGCCCCGGCGACGCCGACCGCGCGAGGCGCTGCGCTCACGCATGGCGGTCATGAGGTCGACGGCCTCGGCCGCCTCGCGCCGCCGCGGCGCCCCCACGCCGCCCTCCGCCTCCACGTCGTAGACCTGGGTGGGGCCGACCGGCGCGCTCGCGTGCGGGGTGGGCAACGGCCCGGTCGCCTCGACGACGTCGTCCTCGGAGAGCCAGCGGGCCTCGTCGTCAGTGGCCGAGACCGTGCGGGTGAGGGGGTCGAAGTCCCAGGCCGCCTCTCGCTGGCGCCCGCCGGCGTTGAAGAACAGCACCACCGACCAGGCCCCCTTGTCCTCCCGTCGGGCGTCCCACCGGGCCGCGCCGGCGTCGATGTGCCGGGACGCGAGCCGCTCGGCCACCCGAGCGCCCAGGGTGGGCGCGGCGCCGTGGGGGCCGCCACGCGACCGCAGCCGCACCTGCTGGGCGAGGCCGGCCACGTGCTCGCGCTCGGCCAGGATCGGCCCCTCGTAGCGGTGCACCTTCTCGACGGTCCAGCCGGCCAGCTCGGCGACCTCCTCCGGGCTGAGCCCCGCCCGGATCATGGTCTGGACCTCGCGCGGTCGCAGCCCCTGCCCGCCGCCGGGCTGTGCCTGCGTCGGCCGGAGGCGGGGCCGGTCGCGCCGGGCGACCGCGCGCAGCGGCTCGTCGAGCGGCACCCGGAAGCGGTTGCCCTCGTCGTCCCCGAGGATGAGGTGCATCCCGTCCTCGTGGACGCCGATGAGGCGAAGGTCCTGCATGGATGGAGTCTCCCGGATCGGTCGTCGCCTGGCTGGCCCGTCGAGCATGCCACCCCGCGCGCCCGGGGAGAAAGCCTCCACGCCGCACCGGTACGGTTTGGTTGGCATGCTCATCCAGTCCTCGTCCGCGCAGCTCGCCCTCGACGTCGTCGGCGTGTTCGTGTTCGCGCTCTCCGGCGGCCTGGTCGCGGTGAAGAAGCGGCTCGACCTCTTCGGCGTCCTGGTCCTCGCGTGCGCCGCGGCGCTCGGAGGAGGCATCCTGCGCGACGTCCTGCTCGGGGACGTGCCACCGGTCGGCATCAGCGACTGGCGGCTGCTCACCGCGGCGGCCCTCGGCGGGCTCGTCACGTTCGCCTTCCACCCGGCCGTGGAGCGGATCACCCGGCTCGTGCGGATCCTTGACGCGGCGGGTCTCGGCGCCTTCGCCGTCGCCGGCAGCCTCAAGGCGATCAGCGTGCCGGGGGTGCCCGCCGTCGCCGCGGTCATCGTCGGCGTCGTCACGGCGGTTGGCGGCGGGGTCGTGCGGGACGTGCTCGCCGGCACGGTGCCCGAGGTGCTGCGCCGGGAGCTCTACGCCGTGCCGGCGACGCTCGGCTCCGTCCTCGTCGTCGCAGCCGACCGGCTGGGAGGCCTCGGCGGGCTCGTCCCCTGGGGCGCGGCGCTCCTCGTCTTCTCGGTCCGCCTCGTCGCCGTCCACCTGGACCTCAACGCCCCGACGCAGCTTCGCTCCGGGCCCCACCGACAGGGAACGCATGGACATCGAGCCCTATGACGGCATCCTCCTGCTCGGCTTCGGCGGCCCGGAGCACCCCGAGGAGGTGATGCCCTTCCTGCGTCGCGTGACGGCGGGCCGCGGCATTGCCGAGGAGCGACTCGCGCAGGTCGGCGAGCACTACTTCCTCCTCGGCGGCCGCAGCCCGATCAACGACCAGAACCGCGCGCTCGTGGCCGCGCTGCGGGCAGAGCTGGACTGCCGGAACGTCGCGACGCCCGTCTACTGGGGCAACCGCAACAGCGCGCCCTTCCTCGACGAGGCGCTGCGCGAGGCGGCCGCGGCCGGCCACCGCCGGCTCGTCGTCATCCCGACCAGCGCGTACTCCTCCTACTCCTCCTGCAGGCAGTACCGCGAGAACCTCGCCGATGCCGTCGCCACCGTCACCGCCGAGGGCCTCGACGTCACGGTGGACAAGATCGCGCCGTATGCCGTGCGGCCGGGTTTCGCCCGGGCCAACCTCACCGGCCTGGTCCAGTCCCTCCGCGCCCTCGACGGGATGCCCGACGCCGAGCTCGCGCTGCTCTTCGTCACGCACTCGATCCCGGAGGCCATGGACGAGACGTCCGGCCCCGGGGACGGCGAGGGCCACCTCTACCGGCGCCAGCACCTCGCCCTCGCGGCCTACCTCGAGCGGGAGGCCGGCCGGGCGCTGGGGCGGAGCCTGACCGGGGAGCTGGTCTACTGCTCGCGCTCCGGCGCGCCGGGCCAGCCGTGGCTCGAGCCCGACGTGGGCGACCGCATCGAGCAGCTCGCCGAGGGCGGCATCCGCGCTGTCGTCGTGGCGCCGATCGGCTTCGTCTCCGACCACATGGAGGTCGTCTACGACCTCGACACGGAGGCGAGGGCGACGGCCGAGCGGGCGGGGCTGCAGTTCGTGCGCGTGCCCACCGTGGGCACCCACCCGGTGTTCGTCGCCGACCTCGTCGAGGCCGTGGCCGAGCGGGCCGCCGAGGCCCGGGGGGAGCAGGTGCCGCAGTTCGAGGGGCGGATGCCCTCGGTGTGCGCGGCCGGCTGCTGTCCCAATCTGCGCACCGCCCGACCCGCGCTGTGCGGCCAGGACTGAGGAGATCACGATGGAGACCCAGCCCAACGTCACCGACGACCTGCTCGTCGAGCTCGAGCGGCTCTGCGTCGAGTTCGCCGTCACCGCAGGCGCGCTGATCCGGGACGAGCGGCCGGGGCGGGTGCGCGTCGAGGCGACGAAGTCGAGCGACACGGACGTCGTGACGGTGATGGACCAGCGCTCGGAGGCCCTGCTGCACCGGCTGGTCCGGGAGCACCGGCCACAGGACGGCATCCTCGGCGAGGAGGGCGTCGACGTGGCGGGCACCTCCGGCCTCACCTGGGTCCTCGACCCCATCGACGGGACGGTCAACTACCTCTACGACATCCCGGCGTATGCCGTGTCCGTGGCCGTCGTCGTGGGCGACGCGCGCGCGGACGGCGGCTGGACGCCGATCGCCGGTGCCGTGTGCGACCCGTGCCGCCGCCTCGTCCACCACGCCCGCCGCGGCGGAGGGGCGTGGACCCGCCCGGAGCGGGACGCCGGCACCGGGCATGCCGAGTCGGCCGCGCTGCGGGTGTCCACCGAGGACCGGCTGCACCGTGCGCTGCTCGCCACGGGCTTCGGCTACGACGCCGAGGTGCGGGCGCGCCAGGCGGAGATCCTGCGCCGGGTGCTGCCCGCCGTGCGCGACATCCGCCGCATCGGCAGCGCGGCGCTGGACCTCGTCCGGGTGGCGGACGGCTCCGTGGACGCCTACGCGGAGTCCGGCATCAACGCGTGGGACCTCGCCGCCGGCTGGATCATCGTCGAGGAGGCCGGGGGCCTCGTCGGCGGTCGCGTCGACCGGCCGGGCAAGGCGCTCACCGTGGCGGCCGGACCACAGCTCCTCGAGCGGGTGCGCTCGCTCTTCCTCGGCTGACGAACCGCGCGTCCGAAAGGCGTAGTGGAGCCGCTGCTCACCACGTGCTTATGATGGTGGGTTGCCGCCGGGCGGTGGCACTTCCTGCACCACCTGCGGCGATCGGGTCGGACGGCGACCCGCCATCGGTGCGAGCCGGAAGGGGTAGTCATGCTCGGAGTAGCACGGCATGGGTCACGGCACCAGGTCACGGCCGCGGCAGGGCCGCGGACCAGGACAGCGAGGGGACGCCGGCTGCCCTGGCTGATGTCCATCGCGGTGGTCGGCGCGTTGGCGGTCACCCCCGCGGGCGCCTCGTCTGCTCCCGGCGCACCGAGCGCGACGGCGCTGTCGCGGATCTCCTCGCCGGCGTTGCAGGCCTACCTGATGGCTCACCCGGAGCGGGCCAGCGAGCGCCAACGGGCACACGTCGAGGCGGCGCGAGCGGTCAGGTCCGCAGCCTCGTCCATCAGGTCCAGTGCCGGCCCACAGGCGGCGGCCCGGGGGAGCCTGGCTCCCTTCAACCGGGACCAGACCGGCTTGCCCCAGAACGAGGAGTCGGTGAGCACCTGTCCGGGGCCGTCGAAGGTCGTCCTCGGCGGCACCAACGACTACCGCGGACTGCTCAACCCCGCGGGAAACTTCACCGGTTGGCACTTCTCGGCCGACGACGGCCGAACCGTGACGAACGAGGGCCTGCTGCCCACCGTGCAGACGGGCGGCAAGCAGGTTCCGTCGGGCGGCGACCCCATCGTCTTCGCGACGGCCGACTGCGAGCTGTACGCGGCGAGCCTGAGCTTCCCGGTGGACGTGGACTTCACCAACCTGCCGGCGAACACCAACGGCGCGACCGTCTACCGGTCCTCCCCGCAGCGGCTGGCCAGCTGCCCCGGCGGTGACGCTGCCAGCTGCTGGCCGACCCGCCGTTTCGTCGCGACCAACCGCGCCGGCCACTTCATCGACAAGCCGTGGATGTATGTCGGTCACAGCGGCTCCGCGGGACAGGTCGTCTGGGTCACGTACAGCGACTTCGACCTCACGGCGAAGAACCCCGCCGGGTTCACCGCCAGCATCTACGCGGTGCGCTGCGACGGTCTGCTGAGCCGTTGCACGGCGCCGATCAAGATCAGCGACGGCGACCCCGACGTGCAGTTCAGCGACGTCACCGTCGGGCCGGACGGCCGCACCTACATCACCTGGGCGCAGATCCGGGGAGAGCTGTTCAACCAGCCACAGACCTTCATCTTCAAGAGCCGGGTCGCTCCCGCCGGCAGCACCGCCTTCGGCCCGACCCACGTGATCCACCGGGAGCCCCTGGCCATCCCGTTCGGCGGGTTGCTCCACGCCAACGACTTCCGGATCGCCAGCTATCCGAAGAACACGGTCTCGATGGTCAACGGGCGCCCGCGGCTGTGGGTGGTCTGGGACGCGTGCGGCACGCGCCCGCTGGACACGGTCTGTGAGAACGCTCAGGTCAAGCTGACCTGGTCCGACGACCTCGGTGCCAGCTGGAGCCCGGTCCGGGTGGTCTCCCTCAGCGACGAGAACTACTTCCCGACCATCGACACCGCCCCGCGGACGGGCAAGGTCGCCATCGCGTACTACACCAACCGCTTCGACCCGGTGTTCCACAACCGCCAGGACGTGGAGCTCGTCACCGTCTCCAACAGCGGGGCGGTCACCGCGCGGACGAGGCTGACCCCGTCCTCCGACGAGACCGAGGCGGACCCGCTGCTCGGCGGACTGTTCATCGGCGACTACTTCGAGCTGGACGCCCGTGACGGAACCGCCTACGTCCACTTCAACGCCAACCACGTGTCGAAGACGCTGCTCGGCCTGGGGAGCCCGATCCCCCAGCAGGACAACTTCCTGATCCGTAGGCCTCTGTAGGGCCACCTCGGTCGTCGACCCGACGACGGGGAGCCTTCACCAAGGACGGCTGGACGGCTGCGCTCAGGCCGCCCGATACGGGTCGAGCTCCACCAGCCGCACTCCGTGCTCGTGCGCCAGGTGGGCAAAGTTCTCGAGCTCTCCGGTGTGCACCTGGACGCGGAACTCGTCACCCTCGGCACGGGCCCGGGCGAGGTCGTCGAGAGCGTGGCTGACCCGAGACCTCATCTCCTGGACGAACTCGATCATGGTGCACCTCCGGCGCTGCTGCGGTTGGGTCGGTCGGTAGAACGTACCGTCACGGCGGTACCCGGCGTCCAGTCGACCGGCCCGGCGAGGACGACCGCGCGCCCCGCGCCCTCGTCGGTGGAACCGAGATGACAAGCCGCCCCGGACTGGTGCACAATCCGCCCACACCGGCAATGGGGGCGGGCGGCATGGCACGGGAACAAGGCTCATCGGGCGGACGTTCCTCCACGACACAGGATCACGGCGCTGCACCAGCGAGGAACGAGAGAACGAGACATGGCAACTGACTACGACGCGCCACGCAAGACCGACGACGACCTCAGCGAGGACTCGCTCGAGGAGCTCAAGGCGCGGCGCGTCGACAAGAGCGCGTCCAGTGTGGACGTCGACGAGACGGAGCAGGCCGAGGGATTCGAGCTGCCCGGCGCGGACCTGTCCGGCGAGGAGCTGTCCGTGCGCGTCCTGCCGAAGCAGGCGGACGAGTTCACGTGCTCGCGGTGCTTCCTCGTGCACCACCGCAGCCAGCTGGCCAAGGAGGTCGGCGGCCAGATGATCTGCACGGAGTGCGCCGCCTGAGGCGGATCGTGAAGCAAGTAGGGTCGGTCCTCGTGACCGACCCTTCCGCGTCCCGCGAGGTCGACGTCGCCATCGTGCGGCTCGACCCGGGGCTCCCGCTGCCTGCCTACGCCCACGCGGGGGACGCCGGCGCCGACCTGCTCGCCCGCCAGGACGTCACCATCGCGCCCGGGCACCGGGTCCTCGTGCCCACCGGCGTGGCGCTCGCCCTGCCCGAGGGGTATGCCGGGTTCGTGCACCCGCGCTCTGGGCTGGCGGCCCGCCACGGCATCGGGATCGTCAACGCGCCGGGGACCGTGGACGCCGGCTACCGGGGGGAGGTGCTCGTCAACCTCGTCAACCACGACCCCGCCGAGCCCTTCACCGTGCGGCGGGGAGACCGCATCGCCCAGCTCGTCGTCCAGCGGGTCGCCCGGGCGCGGTTCGTCGAGGCGGACTCGCTCGACCCGACGTCCCGGGGCGACACTGGACATGGGTCCACCGGCGGGTTCGGACCGGACCCGGTCGACGGCGGCGCCTGAGGAGCGCGCCGGCTCGCAGCATCCAGCAGGACACGACAGCAGCAAACGAAGGACGGGACGACGTGGGACTCTTCAGCCGGGGCAGGGACAAGCGGCGCCAGGAGTCGCCGGCCGAGGCCGACCGCGCCTCCGGCCCGGACGAGACGGACGAGGTCGCCGAGACCGGCGTCGCCGGTGCCGACGTCGCCGACCCGCACACCCGGACGTCGGTGGGCCCGCTGGACCGCTCGGCCCTGGCCGAGGCCGACGCCGACGACTACCTCGTCCTCGGCTCGCTGTGGGTCAAGGGCCAGGCGGGGATGGAGCTGCGTCTCGAGCTCAACGAGCAGGAGCAGCAGATCACCGGGGTGACCGCCATCGTCGGTGAGTCCGCGGTGCAGCTGCAGGCCTTCGCCGCTCCGCGCACGGAGGGGGTGTGGGTCGAGATCCGCAACGAGATCGCGGAGAGCATCACCGACGCCGGCGGCACGGCCGAGGTGGTCACGGGAGACTTCGGCGAGGAGCTGCAGACGCGGATGCCGCAGGCGGGCGCCGACGGGCGCACGGTCTTCATGCCCGCGCGGTTCGTCGGCATCGACGGGCCCAGATGGTTCCTCCGCGCGGTGATCAGCGGGCGAGCGGCCATCGACCCGGCCGCTGCCGAGCCGATCGTCGAGCTCATCCGGTCCACGGTCGTCGACCGGGGCGACGAGGCGATGCCCCCACGCGAGCTGCTGCCGTTGCGGCTGCCCGAGCAGCCCGCCGCGGAGACGTCGCCGGACGCCGAGGCGCCCGAGGGGCAGGCCCGCCGAGCCGAGGAGCTGAAGCCCTTCGAGCGGGGCCCCGAGATCACCGAGGTCCGGTGACCCCGGCATGACGAGCGGTCGCCGGAGGGCCCTGCGTCGCCTCACCGAGCACCTCACCCGATCCAGCGACGACATCGACTCGGACCAGCTCAAGCAGCAGTCCACGGAGGCGGGCGGGGTGCACATCGGCAGCGTGCGCCCCCGGTCGCTCGTCACCGTGCACGGCGAGGTCCGCTCCGTGACGCTGCGGCCGCGCAGCGACGTGCCGGCGCTCGTGGTGGACCTGTGGGACGGCACCGACGCGCTGCAGCTCGAGTGGCTCGGCCGACGGACCATCCCCGGGATCAGCCCCGGCACGCGCCTGCGCGCCACGGGGCGGGTGACGACGCACCGAGGCGTCACCACGATCTTCAACCCCGCCTACGAGATCATCGGGCGAAGCGGCGGCGCCCATGAGTGAGCCCGGGGCCGTCGCCCGCTCCGAGGCGGACCTGCGCCGCTACGCGACCGTCGAGGAGCTGCTGCGGGAGAAGCTGTCCCAGGCGATCGGCGGCTGGCGCGGCGCGCTCGAGTCCGCGATCCCGACCCTCGTCTTCGCCGTGACGTGGTCGGCGCGCCGCGACCTCGGTGC
>NZ_DASSMH010000024.1:0-3264 GCF_035688975.1 Intrasporangium sp.
CAGCGACACCCCAGACGCCAGCGTCGGCGCCACCTGCGTCCCGCCCGCATCGAGCCGCACCCACGACGACCACCCACCCGACCCGTAGTACCGAGACCACAGGCTGCTGTTGGCGTACCCCTGCCACAGGTGCAGGCTCGCCGTCGTCGTCAGCTGCCGGGAGCGCAGGATGCCGGACTGCTCACCCGCGGGGCGCCCCGCGTTGCCGTTCGCGTCCAGCACCGTGTACGTCGCGTCCCCGGTGACCGTGTCCAGCGACGACGTGCCCGGCAGGACCGGTGAACCCATCGCCTGCGACTTCAGGTCGTTGAGCGCGGCGTTCGCCGCGTTCGCCAGGTCAGCGAAGTTGTGCGACAGATCGACTACGTCAGTGGACGACTCAGCCGGGAGGTTCCACGGCGTGGTGTAGGCAGGCAAGAGGGAGTCCTTCCCAGGGTCCGGGGTGGGGCGGGCGGTGGGGTCAGGCGTTGATGGGGGCGGCGTCGAACTGGCCGTAAGTGCGGCCGGTGTTCGCGGCGTCGAGCTGGCCGTACGTCTTGCCGGTGTTGTTGGCGTCGAGCTCGCCGTAGGTGAGTCCCAGCGGGACAGCCGAGATGACGAAGCAGTCGACCGTCATCGACTGGTCGGCCGCCGACGTCTCCTGCTCCACCGCGGTCAGCAGCACCGTCCACCGCACCCCGAACTCCGTGGGGTCCTCGATGTCGACCACATCACCGACCTGCACGCGCCCGTCGTGCACGAGCCGTATCCCGGTCAGCTTCGCGTGCGGGGTGCACAACCACTGGGCGAGGAAGTCACCGACCGCCTGCGGGCCCTCGTCCGCGTACCCCTGCAGCCACCGGCCGCCGTCGTGCTCGTACTCGGCTGCGTCCGCTGGGCCTGTGCCGGTCGTCAGGGACCGAGCGGCCCACGTCGCCTTGTACCGCGCCCGTAGCACCGGCAGCGCCTCGCCCTGCTTCCACTTCTTGATCGCGGCGAGGTCGGGCACCTTCTGGTCGTACGCGCCGTTGGCTACCGTGGTCAGCTTCCACGTCGCGGGGGTGATCGCGGTCAGCGTCACCGTCAGGGCTGGGTCGGTCACGAGCGCACCAGCGTCCGTGGTCGCCCCGTACCATGACCCGGGCCCCAAGTTGAAGGCCGAGATGGTGCCCGTCAGCAGCTGCGTGGGTGAGCCGACGTAGATCCAGTCCTCGTCCGCCGGGCTGCTGATGAACTCCTCGGTGGTGCCTTGCGTGGACTGAGACCCGCCGCGCCACACCTCCGCCGTCCGAACGGACGCCCTTGCGATGGCAGGCGACTCGTACTTGACCGTCACCGCCGAGTAGGAGTCGCCGGCCGCCTCGGACCACCCCACCGACGCCAGCGACGAGCGGGCCGTGAACGTCGTCGCGGGGGTGCGCGCCAGCAGCAGGTCGCCGGGCATCCACTGGAACTGCCCGTCCTCAGTCCACCACCACGCCCGGCACGTCGCGTCCGCTATCTCCGCGATCAGGTCCACCGCGTTGCGGGCCACGATCCCCGGGGAGGCAACAAGCTTGTTGTTCAAGGAAGTTCCGCCGTACAACCTGCCGCCGAGCACCTGCCCCAAATAGTTGCCCTGCGGCAAGTTGGACACGATGACACCGCCGATGACCGCGCCGTTGCTGGCGGCGATGTGCACCGACTCCAGCGCCGCCGTCGTGACCGCCGCGACCGTGGAGTACGACGCGGTGACCGACCGCCCGTCGTCCGTCGTCAGGACCGCCTGCGTCGCCGAGAACCTCCCCGCGACCCGGACCCACCCGGTCGCCGCACCCAAAGACGCCACGGTCGTCATGGCCGTGCCGTCCCAGAACTCGAGCCGCACCGACCGGTCGTAGGCCACCGTCATCTGGTAGTGCTCAGCGCGGCCCACCAGCGTGGTGCCGATCGTCGCGTCAGCCGCGTGCCCGGACGAGACCATGCACGCGAGCTCGAGGACCGTCGCCGCGGTCACCGACCCCGGCCCGACCGGGGTGAAGTAGGCGTCAGCGTCGGTGATGCCCCACCCCCAGTTGGACGTGGCGAAGTCCGCCGACAGGCTGGTGTTCGACCGCGCCCCAGCGGACGTGCACGTGCCCCACGCCGGCCACAGCGACCCCTGCCCCGGCACCGACACACCCGTGTACGTCGGGCCCAGCTGGGGGGTGGTGTACACCCCGCACGCCCGTAGCGCCCGGTCCACGATGTGATCCGACGACAGGCCCACATTGAGCAGCGGCCCGCCGTCAGCGGAGGGCGGCATGCTGTTGGACATCGGGCCGATCGTGACCGCCCGGTGCAGCCGGTCCACCGGGTCGATGATCGCGGACGTGACCGGCTCCCCGTTGCTGGTCGACGTGTCGTCCACGACACCCGACAGGGCCGAGTAGACGCCCGCCTCGACGGTGCCGACGCTCACCGTGACCGCCGAGCGCCGCTGGGGTGGCCACCCACCCATCCGCCGCCACGGCGACGGGCGCGGGTCCCCGCCCTGCCGCACGACCTGCGTAGCGCCCCACGTCACCGACCCGGACGCCGCAGCCACGTCCCTGCGACCCGGCACGCCACCGCCACCGAGGGACCGTGACACCTTCACCGACTTCACCGGGCGCACCACCCCCGCGGCAGTGACCGTCGCCGCCGGGGTGGCGTGAGCCGGGGCCGCGCCGCCGGGCCTCACAGCCCGACCTCCACGAAGGACACCGCCGCCTGCGCCATCCGCCCCCGGTACGCCGTGTGCGCCGACGTGACATCCAGACCGTACCCGTCGACCACGACGATGCCGCCGTGCCCGGTCGAGTGCTCCATCAGAGCGTCCGTCCACGTCACGCACGGGCGAGCGAGCCGGCCGGCAGCACCCTTCACGTACGGGATCGCGTAGCCCGCGGTCGCCGGTGCCGTGCCCAGGGTAGCCACCCGGGACCACCCCGTCACGGTCGACGCCGACTCGATCACGGACAGGAAACCACCCGCCGCCGTGTAGAACGCCAGACCCACCTTCATGCCTGTGGTGTTCACCCACGCCGACGCCACCAGCGGCGCGGACGGCAGGACCGGCACCTTCACGTAAGCGCCCGTCGAGTCCACGGCGTAGCACGTCACCGCGGGGTCGGTCACCAGCAGCGACCGGCCGGCGTACACGTCACCGCCGAGCCACTGCGGCCCCCCGGAGACGGTGCTCAGCCACGGCGTCATCAGCTCCGAGTCCCACGGGCACAGCACATTCGTGACCTGCGCCCACTCGTCGACCAGCCACCACGGGCC
>NZ_DASSMH010000025.1:0-25567 GCF_035688975.1 Intrasporangium sp.
TCGGACAACGAGGGTGGCGGCAAGGCGGCCTTCGACGCGATCAAGCAGCTCAACCCCAACGGCGGCAAGGTCCTGGTCATGTCGACCGACCCCGGCATCTCAACGGTGGACGCCCGCGTGAAGGGCTTCGAGGAGTCCGTCAAGGCCGACTCCAAGTTCCAGTACATGGGCGTGCAGTACTCGCACAACGACCCCGCCACCGCGGCCCAGCTCACCAGCGCGGCGCTGCAGAAGGACCCCGACCTCGTGGGGATCTTCGCAGCGAACCTCTTCGCCGCCGAGGGCAGCGCAACGGGTCTTCGGCAGGCCGGGAAGCAGGGCAGCGTCGACATCGTCGGGTTCGACGCCGGGCCGAACCAGGTCAAGGCGCTGAAGGAGGGAACCGTGCAGGCCCTCGTCGCTCAGCAGCCGGCGACCATCGGCCAGTTCGGCCTCGACGCGGCTGTCTCCGTCCTTGACGGAACCACCGTGCCCAAGAGCGTCCAGACCGGCTTCACCGTGATCACCAAGGACAACGTCGACGGTGACGGGGCCAAGGCCATCTACAAGTCCACGTGCTGAGCACCTGTGGGGCGCAGACGCGTGCCGGTGACGTGGCTGCGCCCCTGGAAGGAACCACCATGACCGTCATCGTCGGATACCGCCCCACGCCAGAGGGCGGGGCTGCGCTGGACCGCGCGGTCGAGGAGACCCGACGCCGGGGCGCGCGACTCCTGGTCGTCAACAGCGCCGAGGAACCGCCCGGGTCGCCGGAGCCCATCTCGGCGGAGCGTGGCGTGGACGCGCTGGCACGGCGTCTCTCATCGGCCGGTGTCGCTCACGACATCCGCCAGCTGCATCTCGGCGAGGACCCCTGCGAGGCGATCCTCGCCGGCGTCTCGGAGCCCACCGCGGACCTCATCGTCATCGGGGTGCGCCGGCGAACCCCGGTGGGAAAGCTCATCACCGGAAGCGTCGCGCAGCGGATCCTCCTCGAGGCACCTTGTGCGGTCCTTGCCGTCAAAGCCCCGTGATGCCGTGGGTCCATCCACACGTCGAAGGGGCGCTGGTGTGACCGCGCGCCTGGTCGCGGGACTCGACCTCGGCAGCACCGGGGTGAAGATCCTTGTCGCCGAGCAGGACGGCACACAGGTGCTGGTTCGCCAGCGTCCGACCCCTTGGCGGGACGGTCCCGGCGGCACCACCGAGATGGCCGCCGGCGACCTCATCGCCACCGTGTCCGACCTGCTCCGGGCCACTGCCGACGAGCTCCTGACGAGCGTGCCTGCCCGGGACGCCGTCGTCGCCTCGGTGGCCATCTCGGGGATGGGGGAGACCGGCTTCCTCGTCGACGCCGGGGGCCGCGCTGTGGCCAGCGGATTCGCCTGGTTCGACCCTCGCGGGCGTGAGCAGATCGACGCCCTGCCGTCACGCCTGCGGGCCCAGTTCGCCGGGCGCACCGGTCTTCCCGCCGGCGCTCAGGTGTCAGTGGCCAAGCTGCTGCACCTGCGGGACAGCGGACTGGCGCTGAGGGGCCTGCGCTGGTTCAACCTTCCCGAATATGTGGCCGCCGCGCTGGGCGCCCTCGAGGTGAGCGAGTACTCGCTCACCTCGAGGACCGGCCTGCTCGACCAGGACTCAGGCCTGCCGTGGCAGGCGATGCTGGACCACCTCGGCGTCGACGAGGAGTTCCTGCCTCCCCTCGTCGACGCGGGAACACCTCTGGGGCCGGCCACCGCGGACTGGCTGCCAGCTGCCTTCGCCGGCGCGCGCATCACCGTCGCCGGCCACGACCACCTCGTGTCCGCCGTGTCCGGGGGAGCCATCCCTGCCGACCGCTACCACGTGTCGATGGGCACGGCGGAGGTGCTGCTGCGCGTGCTCGACGAACCGGTGCCCTTTCAAGCCCGGGAACAGCTCGCCGGCCACCTGATCAACTCGGTGCGCCATGTCGTCCCCGGCAAGCACGTCGTCGTCGCCGGGGTGAAGACAGGACTCCTGATGAGGCGCGCCCTGCAGCTGTGCGGCATCACGGACAGCGCAGGAAGGGACCACCTCGACGAGGTGGCACACGCACTGCCGCTGGAGGGAAACCTGGCGAGGGACGCCATCGAGGTGAGGGGCGCCCGGAACGATGACGGTGTCCTGTCGCTCAGCGTTCGGGCGGACGGCGTCAGCCCGGCGGAGCTGTTCAACGCGGTGCTGCGGCATGGCAACGACGAGATCCGGCTGCTCATCCGTGCCATGGACGACGTCATGCCCGTGGCGCATTCGACTCTGCTCACGGGCGGCTGGGCCGGCATGAAGAGCGTGCGACGAGCCCGGACCCGCGTGCTGCCCGATGTCAGCGTGTCCTCCCGCGACCAGGACACCGCCCATGGCGCGGCGCTGTTTGCCGCGCGCCTGCTCGAGCGCCCAACCCATCCAGAGCCGGCCTTGTGACGTGCCGGCGCAGAAGCCACCCGAGCGACGTCGCTCGACATCAGAAACAGGAGCACTTCCATGAACGAACTCACGACGCTCGAGCGACGTGCAATGGCCGCGATCTCGACGCCGGCAGGCAGGATGCTCATCGTCGCCGCGGACCAGCGCAACGGCATGAAGGCAGTGATGACCGATGCTCCCGACGGCCCTGACTCCGTCACCGCCGACCAGCTCGCCGCCGCGAAGGCGGACCTGGTGCGCCACCTCGGCAACCACGCCCCGGCCATCCTGCTCGACCCCGAGGTCGCGCTGCCGCGGATCGTCGATGACGGAACGCTCGCCCGGGGCACGGCCCTGGTCGTCGGCATGGACGCCTCGGGCTTCGAGACGGTCGACGGCCTGCGCTACACCCGCTACGTCGAGGGGGTGACCGCCCGCAGCGTGCGGCAGCTCGGCGGTGATGTCGCCAAGATGCTGTTCTACCTGCGCCCCGACCGGCAGGGCGCCGGTTCCAGGGTGGGGGACGAGATCCGGTCGCTGGTCAAGGCGTGCGAGGAGGAAGGCCTCCTCCTCATCGTCGAGGTCCTCACCTACCGGCTCGACGGGGAGAGCGAGGAGGAGTACCGCGCCCTCTTCCCGCAGCTGGTGGCCGACGCGGCGCGGATCTGCGTGGAGTGCGGGGCCAAGGTGCTCAAGCTGCCCTACCCCGGATCCGCCCAGGGCAGTGCCATGGTGACTGCCGCCGCCTCCGGGGTGCCGTGGGCCGTGCTCTCTGCGGGCGTCGACCACGACACCTTCATCCGGCAGGTGCAGATCGCTGTGGCCAACGGGGCGAGCGGAGCCATGGCGGGCCGATCGCTGTGGAAGGACAGCCTGGCCGTCGCACCCGAGGTCCGCAGGCAGCTGCTCACCTCGCGCGCCCTGCCCCGGCTGCGGGAGCTGCAGGCCGTCGTCGACGGTGCCCCGGCCCGGGGCGCCGTCACGGATCAGGGCGCCCCGACCATCGACGGCGTGGTGACCCGCGGCTCCACCGGCCCGTAGAGAGTGCTCCGCTGCCGGACGGGACGCCCGGCGGCGTGGGCGAGCTCGTGGAACTCGTGCTCCTCGAGCAGCTGTCCGTGGGCGGCGCCCGCGGCCCGGCTGATGTTCTCGTCCATGAGGGTGCCGCCGAGGTCGTTGACGCCGGCCCGGAGCAGCTGCCGGGCACCGGCCGGGCCGAGCTTGACCCACGACGCCTGCACGTTGTGGACCACGCCGTGGTAGGCGATCCGGCCGACGGCGTGCATGAGGATCGTCTCGCGCCACGTCGGGCCGCGGCGGGCCCGCCGCTTGAGGTAGACCGGCGCGGCCATGTGCACGAAGGGCAGCGGCACGAACTCCGTGAACCCGCCGGTCTGCCGCTGCAGCTCGCGCGTGCGGAGCAGGTGCCGGGCCCAGTGCACGGGCTGCTCGACCGAGCCGAACATGACGGTGATGTTGCTGCGCAGCCCGATCTCATGGGCGGTGCGGTGCACCTCCAGCCACTCGTCGGTGCGGATCTTGTCGGGGCACAGGACCGCGCGCACCTCGTCGTCGAGGATCTCGGCGGCGGTGCCGGGCAGCGAGCTCAGCCCCGCGGCCTTGAGCTCCGAGAGGTAGTCGGACAGCGTCGCGCCGAGACGGCGGGCGCCCTCGTGGACTTCCAGGGCCGTGAAGGCGTGGACGTGCAGCGCCGGCACGGCCTCCTTGACGGCCTTGACGACGTCGAGGTAGAAGCCGCCGTCGAAGCTCGGGTGGATGCCGCCCTGCAGGCACACCTCGGTGGCGCCGCGCCGCCACGCCTCCCGGGAGCGCTCGGCGATGTCGTCGAGCGTCAGCAGGTAGGGCCGGCCGCGGAGGTTGAGCGACAGGGGCCCCTTGGAGAAGCCGCAGAAGGTGCACCGGAACGTGCAGACGTTGGTGTAGTTGATGTTGCGGTTGACGACGTAGGTGACCGTCTCGCCCACGGCCTCGGCGCGGAGCGCGTCGGCCACCTCGGCGACGGCGGCCACCTCCGGGCCGCGGGCTCCGAAGAGGGTGACGAGCTCGGCCTCGCCGAGCTCCTGCCCGAGCCGCACGCCGGCCAGCACCTCGGCGACGGCGCCGGCCGCCCGCGGGCGAGCTGGCACGAGGTGCACCGGCTCGGCGTCCGCGCCCGAGTACCAGCCCGTGGAGCGCCGGCCGACCTGCACGACCTCGGCACCGGTCCCGACGTTGGCGGCCGCCTCGTGCCGCTCGGGCCACAGGGCGCCGGGGTCGTCCCGGCCGAGCCCCTCGGCGTCCGAGCGGTCCAGGACCGGGAAGTGCAGGTCGGCATCGATCCACTCGTCCGGGCGGGCGACGAACTCGGGGTATGCCGTGAGCCGTGGGGCCAGGGCGAGCCCCGCCTCCTCGGTGGCCCGGCGCAGCGTGTCGATGGCCGGCCAGGGACGCTCGGGGTTGACGTGGTCCGGCGTGACGGGGGAGACCCCGCCCCAGTCGTCGATGCCGGCGTCGAGCAGCGCGCCCAGCTGCTCGGGATCAGCGAGGTTGGGCGGCGCCTGGACGTGGACGTCCGCCGGGAGGATGAGCCGGGCCAGTGCGATGGCCTGCAGGTGCTCCTGCGTCGGGCACGCCGCCGCGTCGCGCATCGCCGTGCCGGCCTTGGGCAGGAAGTTCTGGACGATGACCTCCTGCACGTGCCCGTGCCGGCGGTGGCTGTCGGCGATGGCCTGCAGGGCCGTCACCCGGTCGACGGTCGTCTCGCCGATGCCGACGAGGATCCCGGTCGTGAAGGGGATCCGCAGCTCGCCGGCCGCCTCGAGGGTGGCGAGCCGTCGGGCGGGGGCCTTGTCCGGCGCCCCGCGGTGCGCGGCCAGGTCCCCTCGCAGTGACTCGAGCATCATCCCCTGCGACGGCGCCACCTGCCGCAGCCGGGCGAGGGAATCCGGCGAGATCGCCCCCGCATTGGCATGGGGCAGCAGGCCGGTCTCCTCGATGACGACCCGGCAGGCCTCTGCCAGATAGTCGATGGTGGAGGCGTAGCCGTGGTCGTCGAGCCAGACCCGCGCCTGCGGGTAGCGCTCCTCGGGCAGCTCGCCGAGCGTGAAGAGCGCCTCGTGGCACCCCGTCTCGGCACCCCGGCGAGCCACCGAGAGCACCTCCTCGAGGCTGAGGTAAGCGCTCGCCAGGTGGCGCGGTGCGGAGGCGAAGGTGCAGTAGCCGCAGCGGTCCCGGCAGAGCCGCGTGAGCGGGATGAACACCTTGGGGGAGTAGGTCACCCGGGTGCCGGTGGTCTGCTCCCGCACGTCCCTGGCCCGCTGGGTCAGCGCGGCGAGGGACAGGCCGAGCAGCTCGGCCGCCGGGGGCAGGGCCTCCGGTGACGCGGCATACCGTGCCGGGGTCCTCCTGGCGGTGAACTCGGGGTCCATGGTCGTCCCTTCGCTGGTGGGTGGAGCGGTGGCGTCAGTCCGGCAGGCCGAGTATCGCGGCGAGCACCCTATCCTCCGACGCCGGTCAGGTGTCGGGTCCGGTGTCTGAAGCATGCCCGCCCGCTCGAGCGCGCACCAGCGGGGTCGGTGTGGTCAGCCCGGGCAGCGCCACGGCTGCGTTGCCAATCGCCGTGCTGCACGGCATAATTTCGGACCAATTGAGGTTAGGGGACCACACAGCATGATCGGCGTCGTTGGCTCGGCCGACTCGGCCGCTCGTCTCCAGCAGGTGGCTCGGGACCTCTCGATGACCGACCAGGTCCTCGTGCGCTCCTACGACGCGCTCGAGCAGGCTGCCGAGCTCGCCGCCGAGCTGGACGGGCTGTGCAACGTCCTGCTCTTCACCGGGCTCGTGCCCTACCAGCTCACGGCGGAGCGACGGCCGGGCCTGCACAGCCGCACCCAGTACGTGCCGCATGGCGGCATCGACCTCTATCGCACCCTGGCCCTGCTCCTGGCCGAGCACCGGGGCACCCTGCCCGCCACGAGTCTCGACACGATCCCGGCCGACCTGGCCAGGGAGGGCTTCGAGGACCTCGGGCTCACGGCGCCGCGGCACATCCTCGCCCTGGAAGCCCAGGGATCCGTGCGGGTGCGCTCCTCCGACGACGTGGCGCTCTTCCACAGGGACCTCTACAAGCGGGGGGAGGTGGCCCTGTGCATCACGTGCCTCGGCTCCGTGGCCCGCGAGCTGCAGGCGGACGGCATCCCGGTCGTGCGGGTGGAGCACACCCGGTCGGCCTTGCGGGACAGTCTGATCCGGGCAGCGTTGACTGACCGCATCGTCCGTGGGGAGGACACCCAGACAGCGGTCGTGGGGATCCAGCTGGCCCCCGGCACACGGCTCAGCCGTCGGCTCCGGTCAGTCGCAACCGCGCTCGCCGACCAGCTGCAAGGGACGCCGGCCTCTGGCCCCGACGGCCTGCTGCTCGTGCACGCGACACGCGGACCAGTCGAGCGACTCCTCGCGCGACACCGATGGGAGTGGTGGCGCCTCGTCGGCGGGCTGGACGCTCCAGCAGGAACGAAGTTCGGCTTCGGGGTGGGCGCCACCGTCTCGGAGGCAGAGACGAATGCGCGGCGCTCGATGCAGCTCGACACGACAGGGGACCAGCTGCGCCTGGTCCTGTCCGACGGCGCCATCGTCGACGGTTCGGCGGGATCGCGATCCGGTGGTCAGCTCGGGAGCCTGCGGCAGACCGATGACCGGGTGCTCGCGCATGCCCGCGAGATCGGCCTCAGCTCCCTCACGCTGGCGCGGCTGGCGGCGTCGCTGCGGCATCTCGACGTCACCGGCTTCACGGCGCGCGAGCTGGCCGAGGTCTACGGCGTCGAGACGCGCTCGGCCCGTCGGCTGCTCACGACGCTGATCGACGCAGGGGTGGCCCGCGAGGCTGGTCATCAGGGCGCGCCGGGCGCCGGTCGCCCGCAGACGGTCTATCGCATCGACCTCGAGAGGCTCCTCCCGAGGGAGTAGCCGACGTCGCGCGACCAGTGCGGTCCCGACCCTTGACAGCGGCCCGTCACGGGTGGAGTCTCGGTGCCAGCACGTTTCAGCCCTATTTCGGACCGAGGCAGGCCAGTGCCCACGTCGACGCCCCAGCTGTTGGAGTCCCTCATCGCGCTCCGGCGGGACCTGCACGCACACCCCGAGCTGCGCTTCGCCGAGACCCGCACAGCGGGAATCGTCGCGGACCGCCTGCGCGGCGCGCGGCTCGAGGTCACGGAGGGCGTCGCGGGCACCGGTGTCGTCGCCACCCTGGGCACGAGCGGTCCGCACGTCCTCGTCCGCGCGGACCTCGACGCCCTGCCCACGCCCGACGCGAAGGAGGCGGGATACCGGTCGACCGCGCACGGCGTCAGCCACGCCTGCGGCCACGATGTCCACACCACCGTCGTGCTCGGCGTGGCGGAGACACTCGCCGCGGCGCCCCCGGCGGAGGGACGGATCACGTTCGTGTTCCAGCCGGCGGAGGAGATCCCCTTCGGGGAGGCCAGCGGCGGGCAGGCCATGCTCGATGCGGGCGTCCTGGACGGGGTCGACCTCGTGCTGGGGCTGCACTGCTGGCCCTGGCTCCCCGCGGGCGTGGTCGGTGTCGACCAGCGCGTCGCGATGGCGGGCAAGAGCGCGTTCAAGGTCGCGGTCACGGGGGTGGGAGCGCACGCGGCCGCACCTGACCAGGGACGAGACGCCATCGTCGCCGTGAGCCACATGGTCACCGGACTGCACCAGCTGCTCTCCCGCGAGACCCGGCCGGGACAACGAGCGACGATCAACGTCGGCACGATCCTCGGGGGCCGGTCCCAGAGCATCGTCCCACCCTCGGCGGAGCTGACGGGGACGATCCGCAGCGCCGATCCCGAGCTCGGGAGGCGGCTGCAGGACTCGCTCGAGCGGTGGGTCAGGGGGGTCAGCACGGCCGTGGGCGTGCAGTCCCGGGTCGAGTGGAGGAACGAGATGCCGCCGGTGCTCAACGATCCCACCCTGGTGCAGCGCGCGCTGGAGGTCCTCGAGGGCCAGGCGGCCCTCGAGGTCCGGCTCCTCGACGACCCTCCGATGACCGCGGATGACTTCGCGCTGTACGCCCAGAGTCGCCCGGGCCTCTACCTCAAGCTCGGGGTGTGCGCGCCCGACGGCAGCGTGGGCGCCTATCCCTTGCATGACAGCCGGTTCGATGTCGACGAGGCGGCGATCGGCGTCGGCGTCAGTGCCTTGACGGCGCTCGTCGAAGACCTCCTCCAACGGCCTCCGGAGGCCAGCCGTGGCTGAGCGCGAGATGGTCGGGACCTTCCTCTACCTCCCGATGGAGCGGGTCCACCATGGCCGCGGCGCCGTCACCAAGCTGGCGGGCGAGGCCGACCGTCTCGGCGCCGAGCGGGTCCTCGTCGTCACCAGCCCGAGCATCGTGCGCGCCACCGACGCGATCGCCCGCCTCCAGGCGCAGCTCGGCAGCCGCCTCGTGCACGTCTTCGACGGCGTGCGACCACACGTTCCCTACTCGTGCCTGCAGCCGGGTCTCGATGCGGTGTACGAGTGGGGCCCAGACCTGCTGGTGAGCGTCGGGGGTGGGAGCTGCGTGGACGCGGCCCGCGCTCTCGCCCTGAGCGCAGGGGAGGACCTGCGTGACGTCACCGGCCTGGCTGCCTTTCGCGCCCAGTTCGCGCCACCGCACACGACGACCATCCCCGCCACGAGCGGACGCGCCCTGCCGCACATCGCCGTTCCGACGACGCTGTCCGCAGCCGAGTTCGCCAACGCCGGGGCGGTCACGAGCGAGGCACGGCACGTCAAGGACCTGCTCATCGCCGACGAGCTGACGCCTCGGGTCGTGATCCTCGATCCCGAGCTCGCCGTGCAGACGCCGCTGTCGGTGTGGTCCTCCACCGGCATGCGTGCCCTCGACCACGCCGTCGAGTCCGTCTACTCGCCCAACGGTGGTCCGGTCAGCGACACTCTCAGCCTGGCGGCCATCCGGGACCTGGCCGCCGCCCTTCGCGCGGCATACGCCGACCCGGCGGACATCGCGGCGCGGGAGCGTGCACAGGTGGCGGCGTGGATGTCGTACTTCGGGGAGATGAACCTGACCCTGGGCCTCTCCCACGCCATCGGCCACCAGCTCGGCGCGCGGTTCGGCATGCAGCACGGTCTGACCTCGTGCATCGTCCTGCCCCACGTCATGCGGTTCCTCGCACCGGTCGTCCGGGACCGGCTCGCGCTCGTCGCGGGCGCGCTGGGGGTGGAGGCCGGGAGCCGGGACACCCAGGGCGCGGCGGAGGCCGCGGCGGCAGCCGTCGAGCAGCTGGTAAGAGACCTGGGCCTGCCCAGCCGCCTGCACGAGGTCGGAGTGACGTCAGCCGACTTCCCCGAGCTCGCGGACGCGGTGCTCGCCGACCTCGTCGTCGCGGGCAGCCCGCGACCCGTGACCAAGGAGCAGGTGGTCGAGATCCTGGGCAGCGCGTCGTGAGCGCACGTCCTGCCATCGCGGTCGCCGGTGTCTCCAAGACCTACCCCGGGGTGCGCGCCCTCCGGGCCGTCGACTTCGCCCTGATGCCGGGAGAGGTCCAGGTCCTGCTCGGCGAGAACGGAGCAGGCAAGTCCACCCTCGTGAAGATCCTCTCCGGGGCGGTGCAGCCCGACGACGGCACCATCGAGGTCGACGGCGTGCCCGTCGCACTGTCCTCGCCCCACGTCGCCCAGCGGGCCGGCGTCAGCACCGTCTACCAGGAGCTGTCGCTCGTCCCCGACCTCAGCATCGCCCAGAACATCTTTCTCGGACGGGAGCGGGTGCGCGGCCGGGTCGGCCTGCTGCGGCGCGGGGACATGAACGCGGAGGCCCGCACCCTGCTGGGTCTCATGGGCGTCGACCTGCACCCCTCGACGCCGGTGCGCGAGCTGAGCATCGCCATGCGGCAGGTCATCGAGATCGTCCGCGCCCTGGCCCGCGAGGCCAAGGTCCTGATCCTCGACGAGCCGACGTCGTCGCTGTCCCGGCAGGAGACCGACGAGCTGTTCGCGCGCATCGCGCGCGTCAGGGACGAGGGGGTGGCGATCTGCTACATCTCCCACCGGCTCGAGGAGATCGAGCAGATCGCAGACCGGGTCACCGTGATGCGTGACGGCGCCGTCGTGGCCCACCGCCTGTCGGCGAGCACGCCCCTGCCGGAGCTGGTGCGCCTCATGGTCGGCCGCAGCATCGAGGAGGAGTTCCCGACTCGGCCGGCCGCCGCGGGAGACGACCTCCTCGAGGTAGAGGGTCTCGTGGTGCCCGGCAAGGTCGACGGCGTCTCGCTCACCGTGCGCGCAGGAGAGGTGCTCGGTGTCTTCGGGCTCGTCGGGGCCGGCCGGACGCAGCTGCTCCGGGGCGTGTTCGGCATGGAGCCGAAGGCGTCGGGCACGGTCCGGGTGGCGGGCCGCGAGGTCGGCATCACCACTCCCCGCGAGGCGATCCGCGCCGGGCTGGCGCTCGTGCCCGAGGAGCGGCACGCCCAGGGACTCGTGCTCGGGATGAGCGTGCGCGACAACATCTGCCTCGCGTCCCTGCGCGAGTGCAGTCGGCTCGGCGTGCTGTCCGGTCAGCGCACCGCCCGGCTGGCCGACGACCAGATCCGCAAGCTGCGGGTGAAGCTGCGGGACAGCGACGTGCACGTCGGCACCCTCTCCGGCGGCAACCAGCAGAAGGTCGTCATCGCCCGCGCTCTGGCGGCCGGCTCGCGCGTGCTGCTCCTCGACGAGCCGACGAGGGGTGTGGACGTCGGGGCCAAGATCGAGATCTACGAGCTGATCAACACGTTGTCCAGAGAGGGAAAGGCCGTCGTGGTCGTGTCATCGGAGCTCCCGGAGATCCTCGGTCTGTCGGATCGGGTCGCCGTCATGCGTCAGGGTCGGATCTCGCTCGTCGTGGACCGCGCCGCCGCCGACCCGGAGACGCTGCTCAGCGCCGCGCTGCCGCTGACCGAGGGGGCGGCATGAGCCCCACGTCGACGGCGAGGGCGGACGCACGGTCGCGGTCCGTCAGCTGGGAGGTGCTCGGGCTGCCGCTCGCGCTGCTCGTGCTCGCCGTGTTCTTCGCCCTGCGCGCGCCCCACTTCGCCGAGGTCACGAACCTGTCCAACGTCGCCCGGCAGGGAGCAGTCCTCGCGCTCATCGGCATAGCCCAGACCGTGGTCATCCTCGGGGCCGGCATCGACCTCTCCGTGGGCTCGGTCATCGCACTGTCCAGCGTGCTCATGGCGACGGGCCTGCAGCACGGAAACGCGGTGGTGGGCGCCGGGATGGCCCTCGGTGCGGGCCTGCTCGTGGGCCTCGTCAACGGTCTGATCATCGGGCTGACCCGGGTCACCCCGTTCATCGTCACGCTCGGGATGCTGTCGATCGTGAGCGGGCTCGCTCTGACGATCACGAACGGGGACCCCATCTTCGAGCTTGCCGACTCGTCCTTCTTCCAGCTGGGCACCGGCTACGTCGGGCCGGTCCCGATTCCGGTGGTCCTCGCGGCCGTGGCCTTCGCGGCGGTGTGGTTCCTGCTCTACCGGACCCGCTTCGGCACCCACGTCTACGCCATCGGTGGCAACGAGCAGGCCGCGACCCTCGCGGGGATCGCCGTGGCGCGCACCAAGGTGCTCGTCTACATGCTGAGCGGCTGCTTCGCCGCGCTCGGCGGCATCATCCTCACAGCCCGCGTCCACTCCGGTCAGCCGCTGCTCGGGCAGGGGCTCGAGCTGTCCTCTGTCGCGACGGTGGTCATCGGTGGCACCTCCCTCTTCGGCGGGCGCGGCCGGCTCGTCGGCACCCTCTTCGGCGTGGCCCTCGTCGGGATCGTGCAGAACGGCCTGGATCTCCTCGGCGTCTCGACCTTCATCCAGCGCATCGTCATCGGCGCCGCGACCATCGGCGCCGTCCTGCTCACCGTCCTGCGAGAGGGCGGGCGCCAGCCCTAGCCAGCGGGCGGTCCCGCCTCGCCATCCGCTGCTCGAGCCGCACACATCGCACACCAGCTCCTCTGTCCGAAAGGTCTGACCATGGCAGTCACGAGACACCTGCGACGCAGCGCCCTGCTGCTGAGCCTTGCCGCACTCGGCGTGGCGACCGCCGCCTGTGGCACGTCGAGCACCGGGTCCGGGGCCGGCGCCGGAGCCTCAGGGACCGCGCCGGGGGCCAGCCAGCCGAGCGGGACCCCGACCGCGCTGCCCACCGCCACGACGGCGGAGGGCCTCAAGGCCAAGCGCGAGTACCGCCTCGCTGTCCTCTTCCCGAATGCCGGGGACCCCTACTTCCAGCAGAAGGCGTACGGGTACCGCGACGAGGCCGCCAAGACGGGGGTCAAGGTCGAGTTCTTCGACGCGGGCGGCTACGCCAACATCGAGAAGCAGATCTCCCAGATCGAGAACGCGACGCAGCAGAAGTTCGACGCCATCGCCATCGCCGTCACGAGCAGCACCGCGACGGTGCCAGCGCTCGAGGCGGCCCAGCAGGCCGGCGTCCTCGTCGTGGGCGACGGCGTCTTCCCCGAGTCCAAGAAGGTGCTCAAGCGGGGGGAGGACAGCGAGCTCGCCGGCTACCAGGCGGGCACGTACCTGTGCTCGTCCGTCAAGGAGGGCAGCGTGGGGCTGCTGCTCGGCCCGCCCGGGATCGACCTCATCCGCCTGCGTGAGGAGGGGGTCCGCAAGGCGCTCGCGTCGTGTCCGACGGTCACGGTGGCGAAGGCCCTGCACAACCTCAGCGACCTGCCGGCCTCCCTGCAGGCCGCGGAGAACGTCCTGCAGGCTGACCCCAACGTCAAGGGGTTCTATGCCTTCAACAGCGTGGTCGGGCAGGCGGTCGTGCAGTCGCTGAAGTCCGCGGGGAAGTCGCCAGGAGAGGTGCAGGTTGCCACGGTCGACCTCGACCCCGACCTCGAGGCGATGATGAAGCAGGGCTGGGTGCAGGAGACGAGCGTCGCCGGGTCGGTCCTGCTCGGACGAGTGGTCGTCGACACCGTGGTCGAGAAGCTCAACGGCCAGGACGTCGCCCAGGAGGCGTACCTCGTGCCCAAGGTCGTCACCAAGGACACGCTGGGGTCCTTCGACCGGTCCATCCTCTACCCGCCGGCCGGCCAGTAGCCGTGAGTGACACCCAGCACGTGAGTGCCGCCCGGGCGCTGCGGAGGCTCTTTCCGGGAGAGGGGCCGCTGCGCAACTGGGTCGACGGCGGGTGGTCGGACCGCCACGGAGAGGAGCTCGAGAGCATCGACCCGACCACGGGGCGCCCGCTCCTCACCGTCACCGTCGCCGACGAGGGGGAGGTCGACCGGGCCGCCGCGTCCGCCAGCGCGGCGTCGCGGGCGTGGTGGCGAGGCGACGGGCAGGACCGAGGTCGCATCCTGCGCGCCGTCGCCGACGCCATCCGCTCCCGCGGAGCCGACCTCGGGCTTGCCGACACGCTGGACGTGGGGCGCCCGATCCGGGACACGCGCACCCGCGACGTGGAGCGGGCGGCCAGGCTCTTCGAGTTCTGGGCCGGCGTCACGGACCGGATCCGCGGCGCCAACATCCCGGTCCAGCCGGGGTTCGCCAACGTCACGCAGTACGAGCCCTACGGCGTGGTCGGCGCGATCGCCCCGTGGAACTACCCGCTCACCAACGCGGCGACCAAGGTGGCGCCGGCCCTCGCGACCGGGAACGGCGTGGTGCTGAAGCCGGCGGAGGAGTCGCCGGTGTCCGCGCTGCTGCTCGCGTCCGTCGCATCCGACGCAGGTCTTCCGAGCGGTCTGCTCAACGTCGTCAACGGGCCCGGCGAGACGACCGGAGACCACGTCGTCCGCCACGAGGGGATCGAGAAGATCGCCTTCACCGGCTCGACCACTGTCGGCAGGGCGATCGCCTCTGCCGCCGGCGCGCTGCTCAAGTCGGTGAGCCTCGAGCTCGGCGGCAAGAGCCCCACCATGGTCTTCGCGGACGCCGACATCCCGCGGGCGGCGAGCGCCGTCGCCCTCAGCGGGTTCAACAACCAGGGCCAGACGTGCACGGCAGGCACGCGCGTCTACGTCGAGGGGCCGGTCCTCGACGAGTTCCTCGACGCGCTGAGGGCGCAGGTGGCCCGGCTGCGCGTCGGTGACCCGCTCGACCCGGAGACGCACGTCGGTCCGCTCGTCTCGGCCGCGCAGCATGCCCGCGTCCAGGACTACCTCGCCCTCGGCGACCGGCAGTCCGCCCAGCGCGTCGAGCTGGCCCCGATCCGGGCGCACCCCGACACCGGCTACTTCGTGGCACCCACCGTCTTCGTCCACCTCGACCCCGGCAACCGGATCGACCGCGAGGAGATCTTCGGCCCGGTCGTGTCGCTCCACGCCTTCGACGACGAGGAGGAGGCGCTCACCGCCGCGAACGACACGGCATACGGGCTGTCGGCGAGCGTGTGGACCCAGAGCCTCCCGCGGGCGCACCGTCTGTCGCGGGACCTGCGGGCCGGGCTCGTGTGGGTCAACGCCGTGCATGCGCTCCACCCGGGGTCGCCCTACGGCGGCTACAAGCAGAGCGGGGTGGGCCTCGAGATGGGCCTGGAGGCGATACCGCAGCTGATGAAGGTCAAGAGCGTCTGGACCGCCACCGAGCCCTGGGCGTCGCCCTGGGGCCCCCCGGAGTGAAGGCGGCAGGATGACCCCGTAGGAGGTGCGTCGGGTGTCCTTGCTCCACCGCCTCACGTGCGCGACGGCCTCCATCCACTCGTCGACGTAGCGGCCCTCGACGGCCGACTTCGGCAGGTGTTCGGGTGCCCCGCAGATCGATGCTCCTTGTTCCGACTTCGACGTCATCCCGACGCCCTCGTCGGTCAGATCGCTCACCGCATCTCGTGGCCCTTGCGAGAGCGCGCGAGCCCGCTGTGGCGCGGGCACCCGTGGCTGCTCCACGAGGACAAGCGTTTGAGACGCGCGTCTCACGGGCGACCGCGAACTGAAGCCCGAGCGCACGCTCGGTTGCCGCTGACTCCGGAACGCGAGGGGGGTGGCATGGCTCACCGACGCTTGACACTGCGCGCACACGGCTATACGTTTCCCTCCAATGCAGACGGTATGATCCGGATGGTTCGGTCCGGAGCCTCTGCCCCGGGGAAGGACGCCCGAGCATGTCTATGAGTCGCCACACACCAAACGGGCCGGTCGAAGGTCGCTCCTCAGGGGCTCCTCTTGCGGCGGCCTTCGCCTCCGTCGCCGGGTGGTCCTTCGACCTCTTCGACCTCTTCCTTCTGCTGTACGTCGCTGGCCCGGTGGGAAAGCAGATCTTCCCGTCGCACAGCCCGACGCTGAGCCTCGCCGCGGTCTTCGCCTCGTTCGCGGTCAGCATCGTGATGCGGCCGGCGGGCGCCGCGTTCTTCGGGGAGCTCGCGGACCGCAAGGGGCGCAAGGCGATCATGGTGACGGTCCTCGCCGGGGTCGGCCTGGCCACCGCCGCGATGGGCCTCGTGCCGACGTATGCCGCGATCGGCTTGGCGTCGCCCGTCATCTTCCTGGTCCTGCGCGTCATCCAGGGCCTCTTCGTCGGCGGTGTCACCGCGACCACGCACACCCTCGGCACCGAGAGCGTCGCACCAAGATGGCGGGGCCTGATGAGCGGGCTCATCGGCGGGGGTGGCGCCGGCCTGGGTGCGGCCCTCGCGAGCGTGGCCTTCATCGTCGTCAGCGGCTTATACCCCGGCCAGTCCTTCGACGAGAACGGCTGGCGCGTGATGTTCTTCAGCGGCCTGCTGGGCGCGGTGCTGAGTCTCTTCGTGCTCATGAAGGTCGAGGAGTCGCCCCTCTGGCAGGAGCAGCAGGATGCCGCGAAGAAGAATCCGACCGTTGTCGACCCCAAGCGCGTCCGCTTCGGCGACCTCGTTGCGGGGAGGTACCGCAAGATCCTCTTCATCAACATCGCGGTGGCGGCCGGTGCCGGGGCGCAGTACTACCTGACCTCAGGATTCCTGCCCACCCTGCTCGGCTCGGTCGTCAAGATGCCGAGCAGCAGCCGAGGTCAGATCCTGCTCATTGCCAGTCTCGTCGTCGTCATCTCAGCGACGATGGCGGGCGAGCTGAGCGAACGGATCGGACGTCGCAAGACGATGCTGCTGATCGGTGGTGCGAACGTCGTCCTCCTCCCGCTGTTCACGACGATCCTGGGCAACGCGAGCCCGACCGACACCGGAGCAATCCTGCTGTACTCCTGCCTGCTTGCCTTCTTCGCCAACGCTGCCTACGCCCCAGTCATGATCTTCCTCAACGAGCGGTACCCGACCGTCCTGCGGTCCCGGGGCACGGCGGTCTCGTGGAACACCGGCTTCATGCTCGGTGGTCTCCTGCCCACTTTCGTCAACCTGTTCAGCCCGACCCTCGCGGACGTGCCGAGCCGGCTCGTCATCTTCATCGTCGCCTCGGTCGTCGTCTTCCTCGTCGCGGTCGGCGTCAGCCCCGAGACCCGAGGCAACATCGACCGCAAGCACGTGGTCACCGAGCTGTCCGCCGCCGAGGGTGACACGTCGAGCACGGCCACCGACCCGCAGGGGCCGGCCCGGCCCGGCTTGCCCACCGACAAGGGGAGCGTCCGATGACCGCGACCGACCTGAGCCTGGCCGACCGCGTCGTGCTGCTGACCGGCGTCACCGGCGACATCGGCACCACCTACGTGAAGGCCTTCACGGCCGCCGGCGCCAACGTCGTCGCCGCCGACCTCCCCGATCTCACAGACGCCGGTGAGCGCATCGCCGCGGAGGCAAGCGAGACGGGGCCCGGGCGGGCGGTGTTCGTGCCGTGCGACATCACCGACGAAGCATCCGTCGAGCACGGGGTCCAGACGGCCGTCAAGACGTTCGGCGGACTGCACAGTGTCGTCAACAACGCGGCGATCTACCGCACCCTCGGTGGAAAGCGGGCGCTGACCGAGTTGACGACGGCCGACTGGGAGCTCGTTCTCCGCGTCAACGTCATCGGCATGTGGCAGGTGATCAAGGCCGCGGCGCCGGAGCTGGCGGCCAGCGGGCAGGGACGCATCGTCAACATCGCCTCGGTGGTGGCGCGCAACGGTGCGCCGGGCTTCGCCCACTACGTGGCCTCGAAGGCAGCGGTGGAGGGTCTGACCCGGTCGGCAGCACGCGAGCTCGGGGTGGACGGCACGACGGTGAATGCCGTGTCGCCGGGCCTCGTCGACGACGCGGCCACCCGTGACCTCAACTCCGGTGAGTACCTCGCAGCTGCTGCCGGGGCTCGGGCGATCCCTCGCGCCATGGTTCCCGAGGACCTCGTCGGCGCCGTGACCTGGCTGGCGGGCCCCTCGTCGGGCTTCGTGACCGGCCAGACGTTGATCGTGGACGGCGGCGGGGTCTTCGTATGAGCTCGACGCAGCTGCAGCCCCTCGATCCCGTCACCCTCGAGCAGCTGCCCCCGGTCTCGCCGGCGTCTCGCGAGGACATCGACGCGGCCGCCGATGCCGCGGCTGCGGCGATGCGCGGCCCCTGGCCACGGGACCACCGGCGTCGCGCCGAGGTGCTGCACGCCTGGGCCGACCTGCTCCGGGCGGAGTCCGACGACCTGGTCGAGGACCTCGTCCGCGAGACCGGCAAGACCCGGTCCGAGGCCAGCGCAGAGATCCTCGGCAGCATCGACGCCCTGCGGTTCAACGCCGGCCTCGCCCGCCTACCGCTAGGCAGCGCCGGCTCCTTGTGGGACGGCAGCGAGGCGCATCTCGTGCGCGAGCCTGTCGGGCCCACGGTCTTCATCACACCGTGGAACTGGCCGGTTCTGCTCCTTCTGCGGGACCTCGCACCGGGCTTCGCGGTGGGTGTCACCGCCTTGGTCAAGCCGGCCCCGCAGACCTCCCACGTCACGGGCCGGGTCGTCGAGCTCGGGCACCGGGCGGGTGTCCCGGCGGACGTGCTGCAGTGCCTCCTCGGCGGTGCCGAGGTGGCCTCCGCCCTGGTGCGGCACCCGGCTACGGCGGCCGTGGCCATCACCGGGTCGACGACGGCGGGCCAGGCCGTGATGCGGGACGCGGCGGAGACGATGACCCGTCCGCTGCTCGAGCTCGGGGGCAAGGCCTCGATGCTCGTGCTGCCCGACGGCGACCTCGAGACCGCCGTCGCGCAAGCGGCGCGGGCCGCGATCGTGACGAGCGGACAGATGTGCATGGCCTGCACCCGGGTGCTGGTCCACCAGGACCAGCTCGCGACGGCGGAGAAGACCCTGCACGACGCGTTCGTGGAGATGACGCCCGGAGACCCCCGCAAGCCGGACAGCGTGCTCGGCCCGCTCGTCTCCTCGGCTGCCATGGAGAAGGTCACCGGCTACGTGGACCTCGCGCGTCGCGACGCCCGACTCGTCGTGGGTGGTGAGCAGGTGCACCCCGACGGCCTGCCGGGTCACTTCATGGTCCCGGCACTGGTCACGGACGTGGAGAGCGGGTCCCCGCTGGTCCAGGAGGACATCTTCGGGCCCCTGCTGACCCTGGAGTCCTACGAGAGCGAGGACGCCGCCCTCGAGCTGTCGAACGCGACCCCCTTCGGTCTCGCCGCCTCCGTGTGGTCGCGGGACCTGTCCCGGGCCATGTCCGCCGCCCGCCAGCTCAGGGCAGGCACGGTGTGGGTCAACGGGTACAACCGCTCCTACGCCGAGATGCCTTCGGGCGGCGTCCGCATGTCAGGTCTTGGTCGGACGCGCGGGATCGACGGCCTCGCCCAGTTCACCGAGCTCAAGCACATCCACCTGTCGGTCTAGATGCGATCTGACGACCCGGTGCGAGGAGGGAGACGGTGACCCCCGAGGAGGCTGCACAGGAAGTATGGCCGGACCGACCCGACCTGAGGGGATGGCTCGGGCTGCTGGAGCAACGCGGTGAGCTGCGTCGGCTCCGCAGCGAGATCGACCCGGACCAGGAGGTCACCGCCGTCCTCGAGGAGGTGGACGGTCGCAGTGCCGTCCTCTTCACCGCCGTGCGCGGCGCGCAGTTCCCGTTGCTCGGCAACACGGTGGCGACCCGGGAGGACTTCTCGGCCCTCCTCGGGTGCCCGTCGGAGGACGTGGTGCGCCGGCTCGGCGACGCCGTCGCCGCCCCGGTGAGCTGTGTGGAGGTCGCCCTCGCCGATGCCCCGGTGGCGGCTGTGCCCGAGAGCGGCCCGGACCTGCTGCACGACCTGCCACTGCCGGTGCAGCACGAGCATGACGCCGGCCGCTACCTCACGTCGGCCCTGCTGACCGTGCGGGATCCACGCACCGGCCTGACCAACCTGTCGATCAACCGGCTCCAGGTCGCCGGGCCGCGCGAGCTGCGGGTCCTGCTCCTCCCCGGCCGGCTGCGCTCCATCTTCGATGAGTCGGAGCGGCGGGGCGAGGACCTTCCCATCGCGATCTGCATCGGGGTGGACCCCGCCCTCGTCCTCGCGTCCCAGTCGCCGGCCGACAGCGAGATCGACGACCTCGAGGTCGCGAGCGCCCTGCATCCTCGCCCGCTCGAGGTGGTCACGCTCCCGGGACACAACTTCCCGGTGCCGGCCCGCGCCGAGATGGTGCTGCTCGGCACGGTCATGGCGGGGCAGCGCGCCCAGGAGGGCCCGTTCGGCGAGTATCCCCGGACCTACGGGCCCGCTGGACCGGCTCCGGTGATCCAGCTGACCAGCCGGTGGCGCCGGCCGGACCCCATCGGGCAGACGATCCTCTCGGGGGGGCGCGAGCACTTCTGGGTGGGCGGGCTGCCCCGTGAGGCGAGGCTGCTCCGGGCGCTCGAGGGGGCGGGCATCAGGCCGTATGCCGTTCGCCTCACCGAAGCGGGATCCTGCCGCCTGCATGCGGTCGTGTCGCTGGCCGCACCCTCTCCCGGCACGGTGCACCACGCGGCGATGGCGGTGTTCGCGGCGCTGGCCCCGGTCAAGCTCGTGGTCGTCGTCGACGAGGACGTCGACGTCTTCGACGACGAGGCCGTCGGCTGGGCGGTAGCCACTCGGTTCCAGGCCGACCGTGACCTGCTCGTCATCCCGCGCAGCCGCGGTGGCGGCCTCGACCCCTCCGCCGAGGGCGGCCCGACGGCCAAGCTCGTGGTGGACGCGACCGTCCCGGCGGGCAAGCGGCAGCACCACGCCCGAATGAGGTCGACCATCACCGGGTCGCCCCGCCTGGCCGAGCTCATGAGGCAGCTGGAGCCGGGCCGTGGCTGACCCTCGCGTCGAGCCGACCCGCGTGGTGGTCGCCATCACCGGGGCGTCAGGAGTCGCCTACGGGGTCCGCGCCCTCGAGCTGCTGCGCGCGGCCGAGGTGGAGACCCATCTGGTGGTCACGAGGTCCGGGGTCGCCACCCTGGCCCAGGAGACGTCGCTGTCGGTCTCGCAGGTCAAGGACCTGGCGTCCGTCGTGCACTCACCGAACGACCTGGGCGCGTCCATCTCGAGCGGCTCGTTCCCGGTGGCAGGGATGCTGGTCGCCCCCTGCAGTGTTCGGACGCTGTCTGGCATCGCGAACAGTTACGACGAGAACCTCGTCGTGCGGGCAGCCGACGTCACGCTGAAGGAACGGCGCCGGCTCGTGCTCCTCCTGCGGGAGACGCCACTGCACGCCGGGCACCTGCGACTGATGACCCAGGCCACTGAGGCGGGCGCGGTGATCATGCCGCCGGTCCCCGCCTTCTACACCCGTCCGGCATCCGTGCAGGACATCGTCGACGACACCGTGCACCGCGCCCTCGACCTCCTCGGGCTCGGGCAGGAGCACGGGCGCAGATGGGTCGGTGAGCGGCATACGTCCGGCACCACGGGCGCCCCGGACGGGGTCGCCGCCATTGCGGAAGTAGCACCACCTCTCGAGGGAGTACAACGATGACGGACCGCCAGACCGCAGGAGACGACGTGGCCAGGGTGGTGGATGACGGACTCGTCTTCGACCCCCATTCCGCGGATCTCACGCCGGAACGGGCGTACGAGCTGTACGAGCTGCTGCGGACCACGTGCCCCGTCGCCCACGGTGAGAAATACGGGGGGTACTGGTCGCTCGCGCGCTACGAGGACATCAAGGCGGTCGCGGCCGACCATCAGCGGTTCTCCTCGGCCGGAGGAGTGTACGTCCCGGCGGTCTCCGAGCACCGGTTCCCCCCGATCGACGTCGACCCCCCGGAGCACGCCGCGTTCCGCAAGCTCATCGCACCCCTGACGAGCGCGGCCGCAGCCAAGCAGATGGAGCCCGCCATCCAGGCCACCGTCGACCGGCTCATCGACGGGTTCATCGACGGCGGGCGTGCCGAGCTCGTCGAACAGATGGCCATCCCCCTTCCGCTCGACGTCATCACGCAGCTCTACGGGCTGCACCCGGACCAGGCGAACGACATCCGGGCGTACTCCCTCGAGTTCCTCGAACACGCCTCGGGCTCCCAGGGCCAGGACGTGATCACTCGCGTCGCGGACTACTGGATGGGCGTCTTCCAGGAGCGCCGCAAGCACCCCGGCGACGACTTCATCTCACAGCTCCTCGCGATCAACTTCGAGCTCGAGGTGCCCGACGAAGAGCTCGCCAACATGATGTTCATCCTCACGTATGCCGGGCACGACTCCACCGCCCTCGGCCTCGGCAACATGCTGCTCTACCTCGCGGAGCACCCGCAGGTGCACGGCCACCTGCTCGAGGACGAGCGTCGCATTCCCACGGCCATCGACGAGATCCTGCGCTTCAACGCGCCGCTGCAGTGGTTCCCGCGGTTGGCCACCGAAGACGTCACGATCGGCGACAAGACGGTCTGCGCGGGGGAGCGGGTGATGCTGCTGTTCGGTTCGGCGAACCGCGACTCCGACGCGTTCCCGGACGCCGACAGCATCGTGCTCGATCGCAAGCCCAACCGGCACCTCTCCTTCGGTGCGGGCATCCACACCTGCCCCGGGATGCCGCTGGCGAAGGCGGAGATCCGCATCGCGGTCACGTCGATGCTGAAGCGCCTTCCGGGCTTCCGACTCGACGGACCCGCCGAGCGGACCTCTCCGCTCGAGGGCGGCGGCCGGCACCTCGGCGTGCGCCATCTCCCGGTGACCTGGTAAGGAGCGCGACCCATGAGAATCACCATCGACTCCGACAAGTGCTGCGGCTACGGGGACTGCGTGCTCGCCGCGCCGGACGTGTTCGACATCGGCGACGACAACGTGGCGTACGTGCTCGTCGGCGACCCCGGGCCGGAGCTGCAGGACCAGGCGGCGCAGGGCGCGGCAGCCTGCCCGGTCGAGGCCATCGAGATCGCCTCGTGACGGCGTCGCTGCGCCGCGTCGTCATCGTCGGCAGCTCGCTCGCCGGCCTTCAGGCGGCGCAGTCCCTCCGGTCGGCAGGTTACGGCGGAGCCATCATCATGGTGGGGGACGAGCCCCACCTGCCATATGACCGACCGCCCTTGTCCAAGCAGCTCCTCAGCGGCAGCTGGGATCCCGACCGCACGCAGCTGCGACCCGACGCGGTCATCGCGAGGCTGGGTCTCACCTGGCGCCGCGGCGTCGCGGCGGTCGCCCTGGATCCCGAGCAGCGGCGGGTCGAGCTCGCCGACGGCGGCACCGAGGCCTACGACGCGGTGCTCATCGCGACCGGCACGAGCCCCCGACGGGTCGCCAACCCACTCGGCCTCACGGGGATCCGCACGTTGCGCACGCTGGACGACTCCGTCGCCCTGAGGGCGGCGCTCGAGGACAACCCGCGCGTCGTCGTCGTGGGCGGCGGCTTCATCGGGGCGGAGGTGGCGGCCGAGGCGCGCCGCCGGTCCCTCCCTGTCACCATGGTCGAAGCACTGTCCGTGCCGTTGTCCCGTGGGCTGGGGACCCGCTTGGGTCAGCTGTGCGCCGACCTCCACGTCGCGAACGGCGTGCAGCTGCTCTGTGGGGTGCGGGTCAGCGGCTTCGAGGGCGACGGGCACCTGGAGCGGGTGGTGCTCAGCGACGGCACCGTGGTCGACGCCGACCTCGCCGTCGTCGGCATCGGCTCCGAGCCGGCCACCGCGTGGCTGGAGACGTCCGGCCTGACGCTCGACGACGGAGTCGTCTGCGACTCGTTCTGCCGGGCGAGTGCCCCAGGCGTCTACGCCGCGGGCGACGTTGCGCGCTGGCACAACCCGCTCTTCGACGAGGTCACCCGGATCGAGCACTGGACGAACGCGCGCGAGCAGGCCGCTGCCGCCGTGGCGACGCTGCTGGCCGACCACGGCCTCGGGCCGGAGCCGGCGGCCTACGCCCCCGTACCCTATGTCTGGTCCGACCAGTACGGCCGCCGGATCCAGGTCGCCGGCCGCACGATGGGGGCCGAGGAGGTCACCGTGGTGCACCACGACCCCGACGACGGTGCCACGCTCGCCCTCTACCGCTTCGGCTGCCGGTTGGGTGGTGTCGCCGGCATCAACGCCTCACGCCGGCTGCTCCCGTTCCGCCGGATGATCGCCGGCCGGGTCGGCTGGGACGAGGCCCTGGCCGCCGCTGGCTAGGGTCGTCAGCTGCGCTCCTTCAGCAGGTCCTGCCAGAACTGCAGAGCGGCATACTCCATCGCCAGGCCAAGTCGCAGCGGAACCATGCGGTGCGCGACCTCTTCGCGACGTCCGAAGCGCGCCTGGATCTGCTCGTACGTGGCGATCCGCTCCTCGTGCTGCTCGACCTGCTCCCGCGCGAGGCTCAGGACGCTCTCGGGCTCGGCGAACTCGCCGAAGAACAGCTTGAGCTCGCCCACGTCGCGCACCTGCAGCGGCTCCTCGGTGGGCTCGGTGAGCCACTGGCGGAGCGCAGCCATGCCGGCCGGGGTGACACTGTAGGTCTGGCGCCGGCGCCCGTCCTCCTCGGTCTGGACGTCGAGCAGCCCGAGCTCGACCAGCCGCTTCGGCTCGGAGTAGAGCTGGGCGTGCGGAAACGGCCAGAAGTAGCCCACCGAGTGGCCCACGGCACGCTTGAGCTCGTACGACGTCGACGGCCCGCGCATCGCGATCATGCCGAGCACGACGTAGGAGGTCGTCGTCAGCCGGATGTTTGACATAGTCCAGAGCATACCGTAGTGTTGCCATCGTACGAATCATACCATTGAAGCGAAACGGTCGGGAGTGATCGGTGGACGTTGCAACGGCGCTGCGCTGGACCGCCCAGCGGTACCCCCACCGTCGTGCAGTCGGCGGCCGAGCCCCGCTCACCTACGCGCAGTGGGACGTCAAGACGGAACGGGTCGGTCACGCGTTGCACAGCCTGGGCGCCCGGGAGGGCAGCCGAGCCATCTTCCTGCTGGCCGGAGGAGAGCCGCTCGCCACGCTCCATCTGGCCGCCCAGAAGGCCCGGGTGGTCTCTCTGCCGCTCTCGATCCGGTTCAGCCCGGAGGAGCTCGCCTACTGCATCGATGACTGCGAGCCGTCGATGGTGGCCGTGGACGAGTCCACCCACCTCCTCGCGAGCCAGTCCCTCGAGCACCTCGCCGGGCCGCCGCCGCCGCTCGTCTGGGGCGGTCGCCGGGAGAACGCCCCGGCGGGCATGGCGTCGATCCAGGCGGCCGCCGAGCAGTCTCCGGCCACCCCGATCCCGGTCACGCCGACCGACGATGACATCAGCGTCATGCTCTACACCTCAGGGACGACCGGTCGGCCCAAGGGAGTTCCGCGCACCCACCGCGCCGAGCACTATGCGGCGCTGGCTCATCTGGTCCAGACCGGACACCGCCCCGGCGAGGTCACCCTCGGCGTGATGCCGCTGTTCCACACGATGGGCCTGCGTACGCTGCTGGCCAGCGTGGTCGCCGCCGGCACCTGGGTGCCCCAGGAGAGGTTCGAGGCGCAGGCCACCATGGAGCTGATCACCTCCGAAAAGGTGGGGGCGCTGTACCTTGTGCCGACCATCTACTGGTCGCTGTGGGAGACCGGCCGACTCCAAGAGGCCGCGTGCGTGCGCCGGCTCGCGTATGCGGGGGCCTCTATGACGCCCACGCTGGCCCAGCAGCTCGCCGACACGCTGCGCCCCGAGCGCTTCATCAACCACTTCGGCAGCACGGAGATCTACACCTTCACGATCGGACCCGATGCCGCCACCAAGCCTGGCTGTGCTGGTCGCGCCGGCATCTTCTCCCACGTGCGCCTCGTCGACCCCGACCCCGACGCCTCTCCGGATCTGCTCGTGGGGCCCGGTGAACAGGGACAGGTTGCCGTCTCCCTGCGCAGCCCGGAGGCGTTCAGCGGATACTGGCTGCGTCCCGACGCGGACCGCA